>CALMQQ010000318.1 GCA_937871845.1 uncultured bacterium | reverse complement strand
TCCCGCCCTAGATCCGAGGGCGGGATCAGCGCCCATACCTCTCATAATTTCCTCATATATTATTCATGTTAAGCTTCCGCCAGAGGCGGATCAGCCATTGGTTGAGGCGGAGATAATATATTTCTCAATAACAAAAAGTTCTTTAGTATTGTAGGATTTATAGTTTTATAAGGCTTATATTTTTAAGATAATTTTGAAATTCCTTATTAGCTAGTTTGGTCAGATACATTAGAACAAATTATAACTTTAAGTCTAAGTAAAAGGTTAATGAATTAGAGATCCTTTACGAATATTTATGTTTTAAGTTAATTACTTTAAATTTTTCCAATATATAAAATTATAAACGAAGAGGATATATAATGGGTATATATTATAATATGTAAATATGATTATTATTCATGGAATATCCGGTAGACCCAAACACATCAGGAAATGGTAGAAGAATTGCATTATTGACAGCGGCACTTGTTATTATTGGTTTAGCTGTTTCAGTTACTCTTTCTAATATCAGAAATAGTATTAATCACACATCTGATAATTCGAGAAATGGATTAAGTGATGATTTACCTATTAAACCTTCGGTTCCAGAATTTAGTGATACAAACACAATTCAAGCATTTGGAAGAGCTCTAAATGAGAATAGAGGAACCAAAGACATTCATATATTAACCACTCATATAGAAGGTTTAGAACCTTACTCTGAAATTGTCCTACCCCAGGGATTGAACCGGGACCTTTACAGTGGAGTGAAATTATGCCAAATCTAATCACACAAAATCCTTTACTTGACGAGTTATTGAAATGATACAAATTATGGTGTGGATTATCGTGCAGCATTTCAAGCTGCACTATCCCAGGGAAGTGCAATAAATTATCCTACAAGATCAGGAAAAGAAGTCACCGTTGCAATTTCAGACGGAGGTAATCACATAGAAGTTACGGATGCCTTAGCAGAAACCAATGCACTTTTTTGGGCAAGTCTTACTCCAGATGGAGTATTACAATTAGGACTATATTCTAGAGATGACGACGGAAACACCTTACATAACGATTTATTTGCTAATGATTTTTTTCTCTCTACTGCAAATTGGTTTGGATTAGAGAATATACAAGCAGTTGATGGAGCTTGGTCTGAATTAAGTTCTAATACAAGATCAGTAAATAATCGTATCGAAGAAATTATATTAAACGGAATTCAAACTGAGGAAGTACCATTAGTGGATGCTATAAGACATACATTTACAGCAAAAATGGCAGCTAAGCTAGGTTTTACTGAAGTAATTATAATAAACACTACACCTGACCCTAACAATCCTGGGAAGTATCTAAATATGAATGTCCGGTTCAAAAGACCTTCTAATCCGACAAGTCTTAATTCTGATTCCCTTCCTTACTATTCAGAACTTAAACTTATGAAAGCAAAAATATAAAAACTTCTTTGTTTCTGAGAGAATAATTAATTTTGGAGAACCTTATAAAAGAATTTGAATGACAGGTAATAATTTATTTCATATTACGAGCATATTTTATATCTTGATGAATTTGTTCTATCATACCATTTAAGTTATCGAAATTCATTGTCTCTCTAATATACTTACCAAGAAATATTTTTACTAATTCTCCATAAATATCTTTATCAAAGTCGAGGATGTGCACTTCAAATTGAGGTTTAGTTTCGCCGAACACAGCCCTTGGCCCATAATGAGCAACACCTTTATAAGGTTTCTTTTCAATGTAAATATCACAGGCATAAACGCCAAACTTTAAACCTGAAATATCAATATTGGGTAAAATATTTGCAGTTGGAAAACCAATCTTTGTTCCATCTCCGGAACCTCTAGTCACTCTCCCTGAGAAGCGTTTTATCGTTTTGTTTTGCATTGTTTTCAAGACTAATTGCTATGATGCTCAATAATAATATCGCGATTCCAAAAGCATTTGCCATAGAAAGTTTATCAGGTTCTCCGTAAGGGTTCAGTGAAGTTATCGCAATTAAAACACTGACAATCGGAAATGTGAGTTCAGCAAATGTCGCAACTTTTGCTTCAGTTCGTTTCAATCCATGATAATAAATTAGAATTGCCCCAGCACCAGTTGTAAGTCCAATTACTATAAATCTCCACATTTCAGAAATCCTTACATCCCATGGATAAAAGACTTGATCGAGAAGAAACATCATAATAAAACTAATAGGAATTGCTAAGAAAAACCTCAAACTTGTAGCCTCAGAGAATGATAGTTTTTGAAGTAAATATTTTGAAAGTATAGTGCCAAATCCCCAGCAAAAAGCTGCCCCGACAGACAAAATGTAAATTAACTCTTTTCCTTTTAATCGTAACTCTACTCCATCTGTTCCAAAGCTAATCATGTAACTACCGATTAATGCCAGAGGGACTAATGAAAGTAACTTTAGACCAATTTTTTCTTTAAGTATTAATCTTGAGAATAATATTACAAATAAGGGCTGTAATTTCTGTAGTAAAACGGGAGTTGAGAAGTCATAAATCGCAAAACTATTTTGAAGTGCTTGAGTAAACATTAGTGTAGCTCCAACACTGCTTACTAGTGTTAATAAAATTGCGACAAACCATTCTTTATTATTTAATGTTCGAATCTTTTTTATTGAACGAAAAAAAAGCGGACTGATAATTACAAACCCTACCAAATGCTCCATAAAAACAATCCCTGCAGGTGTTATTGTATTTGATAACTCAGACCTTAAGAGAGCATCTAGAGCCCAAAGACCCCCAGCAATCATCACAAATATTGGAGCAATTTTTACAGAATTTAATTTAGAAAAAATCTTCATCATTTTCATATGTAATATTTTTCAGCTATTCGAAGTAGGTTGATTGTAGTAGTTTTTGGATTTATAAACAAGCGTTTTAGAAACCAAGCTATTTAGGTATTGCGATTTAGACATTTTAGCACTTGACCTTGGTGTCTGCTAAATGATATATTTTATCTCACTTTTATTAATATCATGACACCACGACAAGTAAAACTATTACATGCAATAATTGATGATTTCATTAATAACGCTACAGCTGTGGGGTCTTTGAGTCTAACGCACCGTTATAATTTGGGGGTAAGTCCAGCTACCATCAGAAACGAGATGTCAGATTTGGTTGAGCAAGGTTATCTTGAGAAGCCACATAGCTCCTCTGGTAGAATTCCTACAAATATGGCTTACAGATACTTTATTAGAGAGATTCTGCGTGAATTAGATGATTTAGAACATACATTGACAGCAAATATATACGAGGAATTATATCAACATAGATTCGATTTTGATGATTTAATCTATCAAGCACTCAATCATCTTTCAACTCAAACAAAAAACACAGCAATAGTACTACTAGAAAACAGAATATACTACTCTGGTTTGTCATATTTAGTTGATAACCCAGAATTTTCAGATAGTAGAAGCTTGAGCTTATTATTAACAATTCTTGAGAACAAGCCTTTGCTAAATAAAATATTTAACAGAGCAAAATCTAAAAATAGTGTAAAGATAATGATTGGAGAAGATTCAGGAATCGACGGACTTGAAGATATAGCTTTTGTATTTTCAGATATTAATTTACACGGTAACAAAAAAGGATATTTAGCCGTTTTAGGCCCCACTCGTCTTAATTATCCAAAAGTAATCCCCTTAGTGGATTTCTTTTCACATAGTTTAAATCAAGTTATTTCAGGATGGTAACCATGGAAAATTTCAACAACTTATCAAAATATATTATTGACACAACCAAACTTCTTCTAATTCGCTTAGATGAGCTAGAAGTCCCTTCAGATAAAAGCCGGATAGACCATATAGAAGTAAGCATTAATCAAAATTTATTTAATATTATTAGAGCTGAAATATCTAACAATTCTTTAATACTGTCAGAAGATGATAAAGAAAAGTTGGTGCTAATAGATAATGGTTTGGAAATTGTAGGTGATCAAAAGTTAGAGAAAATAGTATTTCGAATTGAGGAGATTGATTCACCTATAATATCTACAATCGTGTTTCTAGTAAAGAGTGTTGTAGAACTACATACTCATCTTCAAAAAAAGGGATTACCCATAACGAAAATTGAGAAAGAAGGAAACACCTCTAGTTTTTCCTTAATGAAGGAATCAATAAATATAATTTTTACAAATACACAATTGGCACAGAATGAAGAACTTATGGCTCTAAAAACACGTCTCGCACAAGAAGTTGAATCAAAACTTAGAGTGATGGCAGATTTCCAAAATTACAAAAAAAGAATGGCACAACTACAACGAGAATCACTTGATATGGCTAATAGAAATCTAATTGATCAAATTATTGAAGTTGTCGATGATTGTAAAAGAGCACTAAACAATGAAAATCACGAAGGTTTAGATTTATTACTTGAAAAGCTTACGATTGTTTTAAGAAATCAAGGACTTGAGTTAATCAAAATTGAGAATGGAGATAAATTCAATCCTGAAACGATGGAAGCAATTTCTTCTACACCTAAGACAGAAGGTCAAGAAACAAATACAGTAATACACATTGATCAGCTTGGATATAAGTATTCGTCAACAAACAGAACATATCGACCTGCAAAGGTCATAGTAACTAAATAATATTAATTTTTATTGTAAATACAATGAGTAAAATAATAGGAATCGACCTCGGAACAACTAACTCATGCGTAGCTTTTGCTAGCGGAGGTGACCCAGAGGTCATTACAAACAAAGAAGGTGCCAGAACTACACCTTCTGTTATCGCAATGAACAGCGATAATCAAGACGTCTTGGTTGGAATTACTGCAAAAAATCAGATGGTTACCAACCCAGAACAGACTTTTTATTCGATCAAACGTTTAATCGGACGTAAATGGGATGATCCAGAAGTACAAAGAGATGTAAAGCTTTTACCTTTCAAATTAAGAAAGAGCTCGAAAGGTGGAGTTGAAATTCAATTTGGTGATAAATGGCTTCCTGCAGAGGCAATAAGTGCCAAAGTATTAGCAAAAATTAAAACTGATGCCGAAGCATATCTAGGGGAAGAAATAAAGGAAGCTGTTATTACAGTTCCCGCCTACTTTGATGACTCTCAAAGACAAGCCACAAAAAACGCAGGTAAAATTGCAGGTTTGGATGTAAAAAGAATCATCAACGAACCTACAGCAGCAGCACTTGCCTACGGATTGGACAAAAAAGGAGAAAAAACAATTGCCGTTTACGATCTTGGTGGA
>CALMQQ010000317.1 GCA_937871845.1 uncultured bacterium | reverse complement strand
GCTATAACAGCCTGTTTTGTAGATTTATCAACCCCGTTTGATGCCTCATCTATAAACACCCATGTATCTGGATTCTCAGCCATTGCTTTGTAAATTCCTACTAATTTCCTTGCTTCCGTTTCGTATTGACTATAATTATCACTCCCAATTGACCTGATTATCCTAGCGGCAATAGCTTTTGGTCTTTTCTTAAAATTCACATTTTCTCCTGGACAGTACCCAGATATTATAGTATGTGCAACCATAGCCGCTTCTGAAATTAGGGATGCTGACTTTCCTGCTTTTTGATTACCAATTTTTACCTGTGCAACTACATTTTCTCCTGAAAATTCTGGCGTTCCAACAGGGATATATTGATCACCTAATTCTTTTAATAAGTGAATATTGAACGAAGCACTATAACTGAGATGAGTATTTCCCGTGGAATCATAACTTGGTTTTGTAAATATCTTATTTCCCTTTAAACCGTTTTTAATTGTAAGCGCATAAAGAGCAGAAAGGTTTATACTATTTAGATGATCTATATTGCTAGAAATTCCTAGACTTGATTTTAGTTTATCTTTACCCAAATGTTCCTCTAAATCTAGAATGACAGGATTAAGATACTCTGAGAACACTTTTTCCGCTCTTTCTTTATCATCACTTTCTTTTCTAGTTTTATCTTTGTTAAGCAATATTCTCAATACTTCAGATGAATCGGAAGTAAGTTTTTGGAGATCATCTCCACTTAAATGATTATTTAAATTAAAGTTTAGCATCCTAGCTACATTAGGATATTTATCTTTAATTTTATAGTCATATCTTATGGCATCAGCCAACTTCATACTGAGAGAAACAACATTTTCTGGATTCACCAGTAATAAATCTTGTGTTTCAAGGCCAAAATCTTTCATTTGTTCCATAATCTCTTGTTCTCTTACTGAAATCCCGACAAAATCATTACCCTCTGGTTTTGTCAAACTCAGTAAATATGAATACAACTCATACTTATCTATATAATCCATACTTCCAATACCCTGTAATGCGCGCTTTGCAAGTTTTACTCCATCGAGTCTTTCTGAAAAGTGTACAAGCCTATCTCTCAAAATATGCGAATCTTCTTGCAAAAAATCATCAATTCTTTTATGAATTTCTTCTTCGAAAAATTCGGGACCACTCGAAGATTGCTCTTTCAGGAATTCTGTAAATGCACTGGAAATCTCATTAGTATTAATTGATGAGCTATCTCGAAACATTGAATCCATCATTATTGTGTATATATCTTTTAACTGTAGCTCATCAATTGTCTTCTCATCAAAGACTTCACTGGTAGGACTATACTCGACTTCCTGCAGTGGAGGGACAATTTCTTCGGTCCCAAACATGATTTGTTGTTTAAGTTCTTCAATCATTCTTGCAATATCTTCTGACACTCTACTACCTATTCTTTGATAAGTTTCAGGGCCAAAAGAGGAACTCATCCCCTCACGAGCTTCATGTGAGATTGGTATGATATTGACATGGTGCAATCCTGATTCTCCTAACAGATAGTCAAGTGCACCTAATTCTTCAACATGATGCGAGGTCACAACGGTAGTTAATCCTGCTCTCTTTCTTTTCAGTAACTGAATATATTCAATCACTGAGGCTGCCAAATCAGTACCACCAGATAATAACTCGTCTGCGAAAAGAGTATCGGTATTTATTACTTCTACAAGTTCACTTATACTCTGATCTGCTAAGCTTTGGTTTGGATCTGGTACTTCGAAACCTACTCTATATATTCCATCCGTACTATTTCTTGTTGCGGAAAAAGGTCGGCTCACTTTAGCATTTGGAACCGATCTATTTCCTGGGAAAAGACTTTCGAACAATATCCTTAAAGCATAGGTTTTTCCCGAACCGGTAGGGCCACCTATTACAGTTGATGTTCCTTTCCCAAAGGCCATATTTAATAACCCACCTATTTGATAATTGGGAAGACAATTTCGTCTTGGAGTATTGGATAGTACACGACCTTCTAAGATTTCATATTCATCAGTACTTGGTTGAACATAAACACCAAGACTTTCTCTAAACCTTGGAATCCAATACATTCCTGCGAGCACTCCTACAAATTTATCTAGTCTTATATTATTGCTTGCAGAATCTAAGATGTTTTCTGGATTGTTAGTAGTACCCTTTAAGAAACCTAAAAGAGCACTTAACTCAGCACTTGCAGGATTTATGAATTCCTTAATAGTAACTCTTCCTGATTCTTGTTCAATACTTGAAATTTCCTCAAAGAGAATATCCAACTTTTCAAGAGCAGTAAGTGTTTGTTCATAACCTCCTTTTTCTTTGTATGTTGTGTAGTTATCGGCAGAGTAAAAACTTGGGATGAGCCTTTTAGCTCCAAAAACAGCATAATTCTCCAAAAGTTCTTTAGTTTCGGGGTCTGCTTTAGAAATAAAGTCTATTATCACCTGAAAATCTTGATCGGTTAGATTAGCATAGTTTAAGAAATCACACAGATCTATTAATACCGATACTTCATATCTACCTTTAAATCCACTTTCTAAAGTGCTGCCCTCTACTCTATTTTCGGTGATGAAAGATTGAATTTCCCCTAAATATGAACTAGCAGAGTAAGTATTTTCTCCATCAACTGGGAATTTTCTAGTTTTAAAAATATCAACTGGGTAACTATCTTCTTCCGTGATTTCAACCAATGACTTTGACCAATAAGAAAACTCAAGTTTTGCCGCTTCTTTTAATTTTAACAATTTCTCATTTTCTTCCAGTTTCATTTCTACTACATCATGTACTACGACATCTGGAGCATCAGTCAAATTGTCTATACTTCTTATAATTGTATTATTCACAGAGAATTTTGATTCGGCAGCCTTAATTAATCTCTCCATCTCCGCAGTACTATAAATATCTTTTTCTGAGAATACTTCAGCATCTGATGCGAAATCACCTACAGCCCTAATGAAATTATTTTTATCACGAACTACATCTCTGTTCTTTAAATGTCTTCCTTCATCATAAGATAAATCACTATATAAAATACTTGTAGTATCGATATATCCTGAATCCAATGCTTCTTTAAAAAGTTTTAACACAGCTAAATGATTTCCTGGTTTAAGTGGAAAGCTGGTTGTATTTCCAGTATCTAACCATGATTCTACAATTTTCGATTTACTTACTTCATCAAGTGAACTTACACTTTCAATCCATTTATCAGAAAAGTATGCAGCTGCATCGGGATTTAATTTTTTTAAAGTTGACTGAAAACCGAAATTTTCTGTAATTTCAAGTTCTGTAACAACAGGTATGAAGGCAAAAAACCTACTTTCAGTGAGATTGTCTATTTGTGAAATTCTATTTGCAACATCAAAATAAAAATCTATATATTTTTCAGAATTCCCAAAGTGCTTAAATCCACTCTGCATAAGCTCTACGACAAAATTAGCATAACTATCTTTATCATCTTGTGATTCGAGTTTGTTTTTTACCCCATCATAGCCTTCTATTAGTTGAGTTATCAGAGTTTGAAATTTTGTTTCATCTTCTGGAATAAATTCAACAGCAGAAATTACCCTTTTCGTATCAGAGATAAATGAATTCAAACCATATGATCCACCTATGTTGTTAAAATAGGAAGCAGATTGATTCCCTCTTTCCTTTCTCCAAAAAGGATTTACAAATGATGGAAGATCTTCGTTACTTAAATCTAGTATACTAAGCAATCCATGCTCCCCCAAAATCGTATTTGCTAAACTTCTCTTTTCATCCACACCAAGGGCCTCAATTGCACCAATCCCTTTATGCCCAATATTAGCAATAATTTGGAGTCTCTCAGGAGCCGAGTATTTTTTTGGATTTGTTAATAACTCGAGTTGTTCACCAATTGTCCTCCGCGGAGTAACATTATTTATGTAGGTTACTCTATCAGGAGCTACAGGAGGTCCTTGGAGTATGGTTTGCATCCCTGTAAGATTTGATTCTGTACCCATAGTTTATGAAACCAAAAATTAATTAGTTATTGCAAACCACAAAGTTAACTTATTTTATAGAAGCGTACATTATTTCCAATATGTAATACTGTGCAGTAGTCTCTGTGATTTGTTTTGGTAAGTCCAATTTACCAAGTCTTGATCTTAATTTTATAGTTATTTTATTTAAAAGTTGCTGATATTCATTATTAGTAAGTTGTGCAGTTATAATCTTTGCTGCATTTGAAATTGCTGTAATTGTATTCTTTCTGACAGTATCTGCATTCGGGTCTTGATTATTCATAATCTCATTAATAATTAAGTCTAGTTCTCGTTTTAAACCAGTCCTATCTGTTTGTAATTCATTTTTAATTACATTTCTCACTAAATCTAATATCTCTTCGTTTGGCAATGTTATTTCATTAGTTGTTAAATATGCTCGTAAATTTTCGGTATTGGAATCAGTATCAATTACAGTTTCGGTTCCCATGATGGGAAGAATAGGATTGTCGACGGGTAAATCTTCTACATCCTCAGCTTCTCTTCCCACAAGTTCTTTATCTTGAGGAGATGAGGCCAGTTCTATTAACCTTTTCTCCGCGTCTGTTCTATTCTCTTCAACTAAACTAACCTTCACCACCCAGCCTTCAATCCCTCCCAAATTTTCTTCCTCTACTCGTAATTGGTATTTCCCTTCGGCTACTCCCTCATTAATTCTATCTGCAATTTTTCTTGTGGTATCACCGTCTTCTGATACATCGATGAAATCATCGACAACCTCATTAGTAAGAGTTACATATCCCATCTTCACTAGATCAGGCATGCGGTTTGCCAGATCACCAGTATCATCTATTCTTTCAATTTTATTAGATTTGAAAACAAATTTAGAATCATCGGTTTCATCAACTGTATATACCAACCGTCCTCTTATCAAATCCAGTACTATTTCTTCGTCAGAAATTTCTGAACCTACAACAGCATTAATCTCTTCTCTTTTGTTTTTGATAATTTCGAGTAAATCAGTTTTTTCTACAAGCCATTTCTCTTCTGATCTCTCATCTGTTACAGGAGAAAAACGGACTTCTCTTCGACCTGAAACTATCTCATCTTTAGCATTCTCATCAAGTTGACCTCCAACCAGTTCTACTAATTCACCCAGTCTTCTCATATTGTAGTGTAATAGTGCTCTTTTAGTAGCTTCTGCATTTTGGAATGAAAGCTCTACAGAATCTCCACTTTCACTTGTTGATTCGGTCTCAGTAAAGGGTTCTTCCTTCATTATAGTTTCGGCTTGTTCTACGGGAATCACCAATAATTCATTAAATTTCTCTGTTAATCTCTCCTTTCCGGCAACCTTCTCTCTATCCACTTTTAATTTGCCTTTTATTTGCATAACATCTTCCGTACTAGTATCAGCGTCTTTTATAATCAATCCGGCATATTCTAATAGTTCTAAGACCTCAGCTTCGGGAAGGTTTTCATAATCTATATTCCCTGATTCGGAAGCATCATCACTTAACCACAAAGCAGTTCTTCTATTTATTTCATTCAATACTATTCTGGTAATATTATCTGAGCCTCTAGTATCTTTTTCAATATTTCTCAATGTGTAGAGTACATTGCTTGGAAGTCTTCTGCTGAATTCATTGGAAGTAAGTCCCATATCGGGATCGTTATATTTCCCGCGTATTTCAATATAGGTATCATACACAGTAGCTCCAGGAGTTATGTCTAGGATTGTGTATTCTGCGCCTTCACTTTCAACATCAACTGCTGCTTCCGATATTAAAGGTTCTGCGACAAGGTCATTTCTATCACTTTGGTCAACCTCGGCATCAACAACTACAAATTCCCAAGCACTAATCCCATCAGGCATTTCAGGGATAGTTCTAGTCTGTAATGTAACTTCGTTATTTATTATTTTTCTAACTAAGACTTCTACAAATTTTTCTCTGAAATCATCAGGATTACTATCGGGATTTCTTTCTGATAGATCAGATATTACTGATTCGGGTATATCCGAGGATAAAACATCATTATTTATCACTGTTCGAAGCAAACCTTGCACGTCATTTTCATTTAGTTCATCGCTAAATAAATTTTTATAACCTGCCAAAAGAGAATTTACGTATTCATCTCTATTATCAAAAGTAGGATTTCCATCAATAGCATTACTATATATGTAACTTCTTGAAGCTAGTAATGCTTCTTGTTCTGGTTCTAAACTAATAATTTTACTAATATCTTTATCCCGTATCCGTATATCTCCATTTAAAATCCAGGCATCATAGCCACTATATTGACTGTAATAATATGCAACTTTGCTGTTTTCTCCTATTATAGGTTGATTTAATGCTAATTCTAACTGAGAACGTATATCATCTTTTTCCTTATATTCCCTAAATTTATCTGAAACAATAAATGTTGAATCACCAAGAACAACATCTGTTAGATCTAATAATGGCTCTTCTTCTGGAGTAGAACTAAAATTCTCAACAAGGACGTACTCATATATTCCTAGTCCTTCTAAACCAGGTATTTCTCTGGTGGTGAAAGTGTAATAATCACCCACTCTATCTATTTCTTCAATTATAGTCTGACCAACAATTCTTCGTAACTCGTTAAGGTCTGTGATTTTATTAATACCTTTCTTCAATTTTAAAGTTTCAATAATTCCTTGTGGTAGTTCCGGTGATAATAGTCTTCCTAATATTTCTGGAATTTCATTTGTATTTTTAACGTCATTCTCTATTCTTCTAAGAATGTCCTCTCTGTCAACAACTTCGTTCTGAGATATGTCTTGTGTATCAAATGATATTGAATACCTAATGTTTCTGTCGTAACTACTCTCTCCACTTCCTAATAAGTTTCTCGAAAAAAGAGTTCTTATCTGACCACGATTAAGATCTAGTGATGAATTATCTTTATTTGATAAAACTACCTGTTCGGAAGGATAAAATATGTGCACGTACTGAGGTGTTTCAAGATATATTCTTTCATCAGATAATATAAGTGGTGACCCGAGTGCCCATGATACACGTTCGAACAAATCACTATTTATAATTGCGTTCTTAATCTCATTGTGTTGATCTTCATTAATACCCAAACCTTCTCTAAATTCTTCATCTCTAATTTTCTCTTGTCTCCGTCTATAAAGTGCGAAACCCCCAAATGCTGCTGTTAGTATTCCGAGAGTGGCGACACTTCCTATGATAAGTGGTTTTTTCATATCTTCTGGTATACCAGCATCCTCCAACATTGCATCGGTATCGACACCTTCTCCTGGAACAGGTTCCAATGGAGCTGTCGTTGGTTCTGGGGTTACAAATGGTTCGATTTCGGAAGGTGCGGTTTCTTTAACCTCTTCTG
>CALMQQ010000316.1 GCA_937871845.1 uncultured bacterium | reverse complement strand
TAGGATGTATAGAATCTATTATATTTTTATAGTTCATAAAAATACCTTGTGCAATTTCCCCTCTCAAGTATGCTTTATTTTTTGAACCAGAAATTATTCCAATTTCAGTTTCAAATAATGTGTTGTATTTCTTTGCATCGGTAAAATTATTTCCGTCAGGACTTTTAATACCTTCGGTTTTAATAATCTCGTCTAATTCTTCGGCTGATTTTCCATCAACTTTGATTTCTTCTCCTTTCTTCTCAAAATGTTCTTCAATAATGTGATCTGCCCGATATCTCTTTTTATTTTCCACATCTTCTACCATAACATCCGCGAAGTTTGACACATGTCCGCTGGCTTCCCAGACAGCAGGATTAATAATCACACTCGAATCTATTTGGTATATGTTGTCATTTCCATTAATAAATTTTTTAATCCATAGTTGCCTGATATTTTCTTTCAACATAGTTCCATAAGGACCAAAATCATATGTATTAGCAAGTCCTCCGTAGATTTCAGAAGATGGAAAGATAAATCCACGTCTTTTCGACATAGCCACAACTTTCTCTAATTTATTGTCATCGTTCATTTAAAATTATTAAAAAATAAAAAAAGTCCTTACTCAAAAAATGAGTTCGGGACTTTATAAAAAAGCGGTTCCACCCGTGTTCCCTGCGATGCAGGACAACTTGTGAAGATTATTTAGTTTTTGCCAAAAATTTTATCAGTTTTCACAATTCTGATTCACTTAAAAAGATATTACATTAAACTTGTTAAATATTGCAAGTTGTTCAGAATTATATTAATTTATAGTAGATGAATTTAGAATCAATAAAAGTAAAACTAAAAGTTGGAGTTTATATCACGTTAAGCGTGATTGTCGCCATAATAATTGTGCGTATCTTGCTCAAGTTATTAGGCGCAAACGAGGTATCCCAATTCGCAGTCTTCTGGTATGACTTATCTTCGTATTTCGTAGGAGTCTTCGAAGGAATTTATCCAGTTATAGCTCCTGACGCAAGCAACTTGATCTTTGAAACTCACTCAGTTGTGGCGGTAATCGTTTATACGCTCTTAGCAGGGATACTTTCAAAATCTTTAACTTCTATTAGTGCTACCAGTACTATAAATCGTGTAAAAGAAGTATTGGATGTGATTTTTAAAGTGATAGAATTTTTCCTTGGTTTTAGATTCATCTTGAAATTAACTGGTGCATCAGAAACAGCTGATTTTGTGCAATTTATCTATAGTGCTTCAAGTATTGTCTATAAACCATTCACAGGTCTATTGCCGACTTATGAATTTGGTGCTGATGCAACTTTCCTACTGGAAATATCTACGCTTATTGCGATTGTTGTGGTAATAATTTTCGATGTTTTGAGCGATATCTTGATTTCTACTCTTAAAAAAGCAACTCTTACAACGGCTACACCCGTGAAGAAAGCAGAATCAAATTTACCTGCAAAAGAACAGAAGTTAGCAGAACCAGTTCCTCCTCCATCAACAGGGGGCGGTTATCACCCACAGCAATCACATGGTTATCAAGAAGGCGTAAACGGCAATTATCAAAACCCAAATCCCTACGCATCAAATCAGCCAAGTTATCAATCGGTACCACCGACATATAATACTCAACCTCAGGGTCAGAATTTCCATTTTAATATCGGACAATCCCCTGCGTATCAAACAACACCGTCACCTGAACAACCTAATTATGTTGACCAAAGATCGATAAATGTATATCCATCAGAGACAACATCAACAGGAAACGATAATTTTTCTGCTTTACCCTCAGACCGAACAAATTCGATGTTAGGTGACAACAAACCACCACAACTTCCTGGTGAATCCCCAACAGTGAATTGATAGTTTCATTTCAATAAGATATAATTTCCCAGTTAATGAAATTCGGGGATCGTCTAATGGTAGGACATCGGCCTTTGAAGCCGTCAATCTAGGTTCGAGCCCTAGTCCCCGAAGTCTGTTAATCATGAGAGAATCTAAAATTTGTAAGTTTGTCTGCTAGGTTCTCCCTCCCTCTGATAGAGGGAGGGACTAATCAGCAGTAATGTTCGGTGACCCTCACAAACTGCTGATAAAGAGCCCCTGTCTGCCGACAGGCAGGCTAGTCCACGAATTTTGTTAATATAT
>CALMQQ010000315.1 GCA_937871845.1 uncultured bacterium | reverse complement strand
CTACAAATTATACAAAAACCTAATTAAAGGTTTAGGTTTTGATTTGGCTAAAATGGAAGCAAAAAGACTTGACGGAACAACTACTTTTGTAGGTTCAGAGAAAGAATTCGTTAACGAATTGAAAACTCACGCTTCGAAATTAAAGAAATACATCGAAGATGTTACAGGATTTATAAAAGAAACATGGGCAAATACAAAAGATTACGCATACGTTTTCGAGAAATCTCAAGCGATTGGCTTAGATATGAGATACGGAGTCTATCCCGACGTTACCGCTTCTGACTGTACACTTGGTGGTGTTACCTACTCCACAGAAGGAACAATCGACTCATTCCAGATTGAAAAAAGAGCCGCAGTTATCAAAGCTACATATATGTCTAGTGTCGGAATTAGGAAAATCCCTACCTTGGTTGAAGGTGAGTTTGCAAATAGAGTACGTGAAGATGCAAACGAATACGGTGCAACCACCAAACGTCCTAGAGGAATAGCATATCTTGACTTACCAGCAATCAAATATTATCAAAAAGCTGGATATACAACACATCTAGGCCTTACACATATGGATATAGTCTACAAAGATACTCCAGTTATGGTTTGTATTGGGTATGAAATTAATGGAAAACCAGTGGATTATAGACCTGATCAAGAATATTTATTGAAAGTAAAACCTGTTTACAAAGAATTCAAAACATGGGACCAGAAAGCCATGATGGAAGCTCGAAAAGAGTCAGAAATTCCGAAAAATGCACAGATTTTCCTAAAATATGTAAGTGATTATGTAGGATTACCTATTTTGGTTATTGCGATGGGACCCAAGAGAGAGGAGACGATTTTCATGTAATAGTTACTTGGAATAAAAAAAGAAGGCAGTCATTGACTGCCTTTTTTATATTACAATTAACTTCGAACATGTTCAATTACTATACCGGTCAAAGTAAGAAGTCCGGATAATGCAGCACCAGCCAAGATGCTTAATCCAGCTTCAGCCTGTCCCGTATATCCTACTCCAGGTTCAAAACTACCAGGAAAACTTATGAATGCTTTGGCGACACCCCCAGCTAATGGAAGTGCAGCAATAATACAACCTAAATTGTAACGATTGTTTCTTGAACTCTCAGAATTTGAATTTTCCATAACTTTTAATACAAATTAATATATATCTATTATATCACTCTTACGTAATTCATAGTTAAAAACAGACTTCGAAGAAATTAATATTTGGGTAATGATAACAAGAAGTTTTAATTAGGGAATTTGTCGGTAAGGAATTTTTTAATGCCTAATGCAATTTTCAATCCTGCCTCACCAGAAGCGCCCTGAATTAACCTTACCATCTCATCGACATCAACCCATATTGCACCTTTCCCTTCTTTGACCTCGAAAATCCAATTATCTTTATCGACATTTAACAGATAGACATATCTTGTGACTAATTTCCCTTCAATCTCATCCGTGAAATTTCCCACCTCTAGGAGTTCTTCGCTGGAGATATCGGTTCCTAGTTCCTCAATTGTTTCTCGAATCAGTGCTTCCTTAATCGACTCACCCTCCTCGATACTCCCTCCGAAATATCCCCATCTAGGTGGTTTAAAACCCTCACGATCCTGAATTAAAATTTCGCCTAATTGATTTAACGGAATCAGCAATGCTTTGGT
>CALMQQ010000314.1 GCA_937871845.1 uncultured bacterium | reverse complement strand
TTATGGACTTGGAGGACTGCCATTACAACTGAAGCGAACATGGGACTATTCACACGAAGGTGGATTTTATAAAGAACTTCTACAATTCCTAGCAGAATCAATGCCTAAAGATAAACTTAGATACGCGCTCGGAGTAGGTACCCCTGATAATCTGAGGTTTGCGATTTCTGTAGGATGGGACTTGTTCGACACTGTATTACCCACCAGAAATGCAAGACATGGATATATTTACGTTAATAATGAAATCGGTGATAAAGAATATGATGATTATTCAGTATTACATTTATCGAATACACGTTATGAATATGATGAAAGTCCACTAGATAGTAGTTGTGGTTGTCACACTTGCAAAACTACTTCCAGAGCATATCTCAGATATTTATTAAAAATAGGTGAGGGAAGTGGTTACAGACTTGCGAGCATTCATAATCTTCATTTCTACTCACAATTTATGGAAAAAATAGTTCGAGAAAATAAAAATGTTTAAATTACATTCAGAATACAAGCCAGCAGGTGACCAACACCAAGCAATAGACATTTTGTCGAAAGGCTTGGAAGTTGGCTTAGAAAATCAAACATTAATAGGGGTTACAGGATCTGGAAAGACATTCACAATGGCAAATATTATTCAAAATCTCCAAAAGCCTACTTTAGTATTAGCACATAATAAAACATTAGCCGCTCAATTATATTCTGAATTTAAAGAATTCTTCCCCGAGAACGCTGTGGAATATTTCGTTTCTTACTATGATTATTACCAGCCTGAGGCATACATTCCCAGAAGAGACCTTTACATTGCAAAGGAATCGACTCTAAATGAAGTAATTGAACGATATAGAAACGCAGCAACGCAATCCTTACTTAGTGGTAAGCATACAATTATTGTTGCATCAGTTTCTTGTATTTATGGTCTTGGAAATCCTGATGACTATCTTTCTCTAAGTAGAACTTTAAAAGTAGGCGATTCTTACCAAAGGTCCAAACTACTAACTCATCTAAACGATATGCAGTATGAGCGTAGCGAGTACGACTTCTATTCAGGATTATTTAGAATCAGAGGTGATATTTTAGATGTTTTTCTTGCCTCCGAGAATTTCGCACTTAGAGTTGAATACTTCGGAGATGTGATAGAGGCATTAAAATTAATTAATCCAATCACAGGGGAAGTTGTTCAACGACTTGAAGAATTTAAAATATTTCCTGCCAAACATTTTGTTACTCCATTCGAATCACTAAAACTTGTAATACCCAAAATCAAAGAAGACTTGGAAAAAGAAGTGGCAATTATGAAGGAGAGGGGAAAAGATTTAGAAGCACACAGACTTAATGAGCGGGTGAATTATGACATAGAAATGCTTGAACAACTTGGGTACTGTTCAGGAATTGAAAATTATTCGAGGTATATTGATAATAGAAAACCAGGTTCTCCACCTTCTACTTTACTTGATTACTTTCCAGATGATTGGCTTTTGTTTGTTGATGAATCACATATGACACTACCACAGGTAAAAGGGATGTATAACGGTGATAAAGCTAGAAAAGAAGTGCTCGTAGATTATGGATTTAGGCTTAGAGCGGCTATGGATAACCGTCCGCTTAAAATTGAAGAGTTTTACGAAAGAATAAACCAAGTAGTGTACGTTTCAGCGACTCCTAGGGAGTTTGAGCTAGATTTGAGTAAGAAATCTTCAAGAAAAACAAATTCATCCGAACTTCCTAAAAACTATGGAGGTTTTGTAGAACAACTTATTCGACCTACTGGTTTATTGGATCCATTGATTGAGTTGTATCCTGATTTAAGTTCAAACTTGGAGAAACTCAAATCGGCAGTCTTGAAACGAAAATATTTAGATATGGAGGTTTTGCAGAAAAATTTCACAGCTAGAAACCAAATTGATGATTTGTTGATACGCATCCAGAACACAATCAAGAAGGGACAACGGGTGCTTGTCACAACTCTTACCAAACGAATGGCAGAAGATCTGACTACTTATTTAAAAGATGTAAGCATTTCGGTTTCCTATATCCACTCTGATGTTGATTCTTTGGACAGAGTTGAAATTCTAAAAAATCTTCGACTTGGTAAATTTGATGTTTTAGTGGGTGTAAATCTACTCCGAGAAGGTTTGGATCTACCTGAAGTTTCATTGGTTGCAATTTTACATGCTGATAAAGAAGGCTTTTTGAGAACTGGTCCAAGTTTAATACAAATTGTTGGAAGAGCAGCAAGGCACCAAGAAGGCAATGTCATCATGTATAGCGACAAAGTAACTGATAGTATGCATTATGCGATTTCAGAAACAAGGAGAAGAAGAGAAATCCAAAATAAATATAATATTGAACACGGAATCACACCAAAAAGCATCCAGAAAGAAATTCGTACACAATTAGTAGGAAAAGACAAAAAAGAAGAATTAAGCAGTAAAGTTCAAGACGAGAATTTCTATAAACGTGCAGAAAGTTTTACAATTCTAGACAAAAAACAAAGAACCGACTTACTTGAAGAAATCCATACGCAGATGCTTGTTTATGCCGATATGATGGAGTTCGAATTAGCAAGTGAGATGAGAGATTTATACGAAAAACTAACTGGGAAGAAACTTACAAACTAAACCTCCTCTGGGCTATCGTTCATGTGTTGTTCAACCAGGTTGTTTATTTCATTACCGAGTAAGATTCTCATTACAGCAATTAAAGGAACTACAAATATTGCTCCAACGATTCCAAATAATATGTATGCTCCGATTACACTAACGATTGTAACAATAGGGTCCACACCAACGACTTTTGCCATAACATTTGGGAATATTAGAGTTGCTTCAAGTTGTTGGATTAAATAGAACAAGATGACAATAAAGATGACAGTACCCAGACTAGAACCTGACCCCAAAGCAATTATAATTGCGATAACTGCAGTTGCAATAGGGCCCAAAGTTGGAATTGCTTCTAAGATAGCTGCAATGAAAGAGATTGGAAGTGCATACTGATTCATTTGGTAACTCTCAAAGAAGATTGATGGTGTGACTAGACCAACCCATGTCAAAACACCAATGAAACCCATCATAAACAACTGTGCTCGAACCCATTCTCCCAGTTTCTCTTCTACAAGCATCAATTTTTTATTGTATTTAAGTTTTTGACGATTTGAAATTGGTAGAAAATTAATCAGACTTGAATAGATTTCTTGTTTTCTAACCAACATATAAATTGAAAGCATGGTTATCGTAACGACACCTCCCAATGTTGTGATTGCTGAATTCAAGATATTATAAGCACTTGATATTCCGGATGAGAAAATGCCTC
The DNA here is from genome assembly GCA_937871845.1 of uncultured bacterium. Lineage (GTDB taxonomy): Bacteria > Patescibacteriota > Dojkabacteria > B142 > OLB20 > JAJTYI01. The sequence continues at coordinate 403 of CALMQQ010000314.1, read as the reverse complement.
CTGCACTCGTTAATTCATCTAAAAATTGAGTTTTGAATTCTTGTAGATCTATCAAGTCTTTCAGCCAAGGGAATATTAAAAATAGTTCCGATAAAATATTTGTAAGAAGCTGAGGCATAAGCATAACAAGGTTTTTGAATTGTTCCACTGTCTCGCTAAATACCGTAACTGTCATCAGACTTAATATTAGGAATAATGTCAGGAAAATAAAAACCGTAGAAGCAATCCTTGGTATTCTCTTCGTTTGAAAATAATCTACATAGGCCCTAAGTGCAGAATTTACTATGAAAGAAAAGAATAGAAAGATAAAAACCAACCTAAGTTCCCACAGCGCAGTAATTCCCAGAATAAATATCAAAATCAGAATCAGGGACTTTAGAGTAATTTCAATCTTTACGCTATC
>CALMQQ010000313.1 GCA_937871845.1 uncultured bacterium | reverse complement strand
GTAGACCCAAATGTTGTTTCCGAGATTATAAAATCCATAAAAACCTACTAATCCACGAATTATTGTCAAGAAGTTATCCACAAATCGACGATTTCTTTTAAAACGTTCTTTCCTTTTATAGCATGGTGTTTCAAGCACTTAGTCAAGCCTATAGTTTAATGTTTGTCAAAGAGATTTGACAAAATTACATTTTCATACATATAATGAAGTTCTTCACTTGAAAATAATAACCGCAGATGGTAACTTTGCTAGATAATTGTAATTTATCGATAAGTCTGGATACAAAGAATAATACTCTGCTCCTGTCAGAAGATATTGTAACCAACCAACCCCAAACAGTTAGTCTCGCAAGTCTCCTTCCAACACTATTAAATAAGTCCCTGAGTTACCCAAAGGATGTTTATGACGAGTACAATTCCGTATACCATCATGACGATAATTATCTAGCAGATTCAGAGGTTAATCTTGATATTATTTACCTCCCTGCTGGTCTGCTTGGAATTGAGTATATAAAGTCGCATATATATTACTCCCCAATGATGAGTTCCAACGGGAGTTATACAACAATAGTTGAAGTACTATATGGTAAGTTGACAATAATAATGCAAAAGAACAAGCCCCCAACCGATGAATTCGAGTTTGATACTTATGTAGAAAAAGCCTACATTATAAAAGTAAGCCAAGGACAAAAGTGTGCGATTCCAAAAGGTTACTTCTTTACCTTTATCAATACGCAAGATTTCCCTGTTATCTTTTTAAAAATTAATAAAACGCATTCACATGCCGACTACAACCTACTGCGAAAAGAAGGTGGTCTTGCCTACTATTGTATTAGGAAAAATGCTCGTGAGGAGATTGTATTGAACCCACGATATCGAGAAACTCCCAAAATCCAAAAATTAAAAGCTGATTATTTCCTTGATGAATTACATTTATCCTGGACCAATCCTCTATATGAAATTCTTAAGATGGAAAAGCAAATCTTATCCGAAGTTTTATGTAGCAATTGTAACCAAACTTTCTAAATTCTGAAAATTCTCCTTAAAATTTAAACAGTCTCTTCTTAAATATACATTGACTGTAAATCTTACTACTGATATCATTTAACTAATTCTTCAACACAGAAAAAAGCTACCCAGTATTGTACGCGAACCATTAATGAGATAGCTTTTTGAAGGAAAAACAGTCGATCGACTGATTCCATAAAATTAAATATTTCTAAAAGAGTCCAATCTAAATAATTGGGAAAATAGGTGGCACCGCTGTTCCGCAATTTCGGAAAGAGTCCTTGTGTATGTTTACTCTGTAAATATACATAGGGACTTTTTTTTATTTATTAATAATTAATTATGTTAAATCCAAAATTTATTCGAAAAAATCAGGAGTTGGTAAAGAAGAATACAACAGAAAGAGGAATGGATCCACAGGTTGTAGAGAGATGGTTGGATGTCGACAAGAAGTTTATGGAGGCACAAGCTAGACTTGAAGACTTAAACCAACAAAAAAACACACTTGCAAAGACAGGCAAGGAATCAAATGACTTTGAAGCACTGCGCGAAGAAGGGAAGAAAATTAAAGATGCTATAAAATCAGTCGAAGATGATTTAGTTGAGCTTGAACGCGAGTGGAATCAGCTAATTAACAACATCCCGAACATACACAGACCCGAAGTTCCAATTGGAAAAAATGAGGATGATAATGTAAAGCTTCGTAAAGTAGGAAAAATCCCAAATTTCGATTTCGAAACCAAAGACCACATCGAATTAGGGAAAATGCACGATATGTTAGATTTCGAGGCAGGAGCTAAGGTGAGTGGTTCTCAGTTTTACTTCCTCAAAAATGATGCGGTTCGGCTAGAACTTGCACTATTGCAGTTTGGAATTAATTTTCTAGAGAAAATAGGCTTCACACTTGTAATGACACCCGATATGGCGAAGTCACGTTATTATTTAGGGACTGGTTATGCTCCAAAGGGAGACGAAGCGCAAATATACGAAATTGACGGGGAAGACCTAGGTTTAATCGCAACTGCAGAAGTCACAATGGCGGGATTACACGCAGATGAGATTT
>CALMQQ010000312.1 GCA_937871845.1 uncultured bacterium | reverse complement strand
ATGCTGAACCTGATTGGCTCCCATGTGATATCCCTCTCGGAATTATCAATGGTACCCGCGGTTTAGCCACGGGTTGGAGTACCAATATTCCGAGCCATCATCCAATTGATGTTGTCGATCGTTTGATTGACATTCTCGAAGAATCCGCTACACAGTTGACGCCTTTGGTGCCTTACTTTAATGGCTTCCGTGGTCTAGTCGAGATTCGCACCGCAAAGACGAAGAAAGCAGAAGACGAACTCAATGATCTCGAAGAGGAAACAAAGGAGTTTGACTCGGATCATCTTGATCCGCGAGAGTACGTTGATGAAGACTGCACTCAGGGTGATATTGATGCAGTACTTCAGACTTCTGAACGTACTCGAGGACGAAGTCTTATCACAACTGGTAATTTTGAGATTATCGGGGAGAACAAAGATAACACCGTCGACGTCCGTGTCACTGAAATTCCTATTGGTCGATATCAAGTCGAATATCGTACATGGGTAAAGAAACTCGTCAAGAAGGGTGTTATCCGTGATTATCGAGTCAATAGTAATAAGAACTATCCTGACGTCAAGATGTACGGTGTACCGAAGGACATGGCCAATGCACGTGGACTTGGGTTAGTTCGAAGTTATGGCATGTCAAACATGGTCATGATTGATGACGATGGCATTCCGAAGCCGTACAAGAGCGTTGAACACATCCTCGAGAAGTACGTTGAAGTAATGCTTGATATGTACGAGAAGTTGAAGGTGCATCAATTAGCAGAGTTCATGAAGAACATTAAGCGTTCTGAAGAGGAGCTTGCAATTGTTGAGGCTGTTATTGAGAAACGCCTGAATATTGTTGACGTGGAAGAAGAAGTCCTTCACGCGAAGATGAACGAGTTGAAGCTTAGCATTGAGACTTATGATAAGATGGCTTTGAATAGCATCAATCGAACAAAGAAGACTCAGTTGTTGAAGCGTATCGACAAACTTCACGATGATTACGACAAACTTGTTGACATCCCATCACACTATCCTTGGATTGATCGCCTGATCAAGTTCCGGAAGCTGTTGAAGAAGTCTTACAACGAGCCGATTGCACCACAGAAGGCAGAGACGTCAGTTGTTGATAGACAGCGCATATACCGCAATGTAGCGATTGAGTACTCTTGAGCATGCATGCTCAAGAGTTAAGAATGAACAAATTTGTTCATTCACGAACTGGGTTCTGTCATAACCGAGCACAAGTCATACTCGGGTTCTTAATCAAGATTAATAACTCTCATCCCAATTGTAAATAGAATGATCTATCTTCAACTCGCCGACAGTTTTGTTAAATACATCCATGACTTTGGTGTGATTCCATTTGATAGCAGTTTGTCTTGCGGTACGGCCATTTAAATCAGTGATTTCTGTATCCGCTCCATTTTCGATCAATATTTTGACTACATCTGCCTGATCGTTCATCGAAGCTGCATGAAGTGCTGTCAAACGTAATGCTCCACTAATTCCATCAATCCTGGCTCCGGTTAATAAGATAGCTGTCACTATTGGGATATCGCCATGAAGTGATGCAAAAGCCAAAGGAGTCCATGTTGTAGCTTCAAGTTCATTGTCAATGCTAACATTGGTCAGTTCTTGTGTAGCTTTGATCGTATCATGAGATACAATAGCATCACGAAGATTCGCTGACGATGATCGGGTATACTCCGATTTTGTCAACGACTCTTCTGATATAGGTTCTGTATTTATTAGAGCTTCAGGAATTGTGACAGGTTCAACAATCAGCTGTTCGAGAGCTGTAACAGGCTCAACAATCAGTTGTTCGTGAACTGTAACAGGCTCAACAATCAGCTGTTCGAGAGCTGTAACAGGCTCAACAATCAGTTGTTCGTGAACTGTAACAGGCTCAACAATCAGTTGTTCGTGAACTGTAACAGGCTCAACAATTAGCTGTTCGAGAACTGTGACAGCGATATTTTCGCTATTAGCCACCGATTCATGTTCTACCATCTCTGAACATTCAACTAATGCACATTCACTGGGTGAAAATTCCGATGTCTTATATTCAAATACCGAGGCCAAAAAATTAAATTGTTTGAGTCTATTGGAATTACGTCCAAATCGATATCTTCTTCGGGAGGGTAATTGTTTGCATTTTTCAGGACATTCATAGCCTAGTTGTGCCATGTTTGGGTTTATTTTCAGAACTTTGAAAATAATTTAATCAATAAACTAACAGGTATATTCTTAGATTGAATTTAGTCGGATGAAGTATCAGTCTAGGCGCATATTTTTGACTTGATTTTATATCGGGTCCAAAATCGTTGAATAAGCCCATAGGCTTATTTAATCATGTTGCAGTCCCGCAATTCTCACACAAAACTTTTCCCCTTGGTAATGGGGGAGATAGAATAGTTTCGATCTTACCCGGGATTCCAGGCAGCCCTGGTGGTCCAGGTACTGGATGTCCATGAACAACAAAGATTACAGGAGTATTTTCGTTTGTATAACTGACAGCACTCAACAAATCTCGCATAGTTGATTCCAAATGAGATGGTCCTTGAAGACCGGCGCGTACAGAAGCTGAAGGGGATTCGTCATCTGAAGTGCCAGACATTAGAAGATTTTGATTTAGTACTGGAAATCAACTGTTTTCAATTTCTAATGAGTCATTACTGCCGATGATATTCAACAAGTGTGAAAGTGGGCGACTAAAAGTCGAATAATAAACATATTTCCGGCTTCATTGGCGACATCCAAAATCTTGTCGAAAAAGTCATCATCAAAGATACCGATATCACAGTAAAAGTTTTCGGCAAGAATACTCTTCACACGCCGAAGATTACTCTGCGCGACTGCACGGATTAGTCGAATACGCAGTTCAAGACGACGCCGAGGATAATCACGCGAACGAACACGACGGCGTGAATCCCAATGCGAAGGGCGGACAATAACAATTGGCATTCGAAATCAAATTGTGTTATTTTGAATAAATTGCTGTATCAAGAAAAAAAAATCAATTATATTAGGATATCAAGACCATTAGTCATCTGAATGCACCGACTAGTTTGTCTATATACTAGTTTGTCTGTATACAGACAAACTCACTTCACAACAACCTTCATCCCTACCAAAGGATGATTAACGTTGCCTCCAGCCTTCTCTCCATTGAGGAACGCCTTCATCGATTGAGCGAACAATGGGAAAATCGCATTAGCAATACTGGCAATCTTAGCGCCTTCTGTTGTATTAGGATCCACACCATTCAACATCTTATCCCGGAAGATCGCCATCATGTCTTGTATTGTTTCTGGAGGACTGTAGATGATGCTAGACAGCGGCACGATAGGTACCGCTGCGATGGGAGCAATAGCCGATGAATCAGCGACAGCCGGAACAGGCGCCGGAGGAGGTACCGCTGGAGTTGAGCTTCCCGGTTGGTATGCTTGACCACGTTTTACAGACACACGAAGTACTTGCCCATTCGGAGTTTCAAGTGTTTGATCTGCATAAGTTGCTCGATAATCATAAGGATATGTAACAGACGAGAATGTAAATCCTCCAGCTCCAGAAATGTTATACCATGTAGGTGAATATGGACTATTCCCATCCATATCCAAATATATAGGAATAGTGAATTGACTGTTAAAATCTCCAGATGTTGTTAGATCAGTGGGGCTATTGATCAAACTGTTGAGATTAAAGATAACACGCCTTGTAACGATACTTGTACCTGATGAAATATTAGGTATAGTTGTTGTGCTTCCACTGTAAACATCAATAGTTACTTGGGTAGTGCCTGGATTGTACGAAATAACCATCGAATCATGAGTAT
>CALMQQ010000311.1 GCA_937871845.1 uncultured bacterium | reverse complement strand
AAATCAATAGAGTTTATTCAATTTATCGTTCACTACTTCAAAACGAGGACGGACTGAAACCTACAACCGAAGAAATAGGTACTGAAAGACAAGTTTCAACTGATAAATATGATCTATCCGAAGCAGTAGATTTGAGAACACACGTTGGATTACTCGCGAAAGAAGATTATGTCAGGTATTCATTCCAGAAGGTGGAGACCCCTGTAGTTGGAACAATTCCCATTATCGGAGGTATTATAAGTAAGTTTTTCTCTGAATCAGGATTAAAACCTAGAGATTTAGCGGAACTAGGACTGACCAAAGATGTTAGACAGATAAATCGAAACCGACTTTTACCTTTTGGTTTGGAATTCACAGATTTAGGAAAAAGGTTGCAAAAGACTCAATTATTCTATAAAGAAAGTGATAAAGCCCGGAGAGAAAGATTGGGAATTGACAATCTCTATGGTCTTGAAATGAAAAGCTTATATGAGGTTATCTGGAGAGAAACTCTTGAAGCAATGACTTCCCATGCACAAATACAACAGAATCATGCATATTTATTAGCGGCTGATAGAATTGGACTTTTATATTTTGATGGAGAGGGTGGACAGCCGGGGGTTTATTCTAAATTAGAGGATATTGATAAGTATTACGATGCTAATCTCTTCGCCGAAATAGATAACTCAAAAGGAAAAATGAGAACCAGCCTGAAGGCAAGAGGATATGGAGATGCTGAAATAGACAATATCCTTAAGGGTGCATTCAATCCCAATCAAACATTAAACGGAAAAAGTCTACCGAAAGACATGCAACTTCGACTTGGTACTGTGACTGACTACTGGGCAGGTTTAACAAAACAATTCAGAATCAAATCAGTTTATACAACAGAACTGGAGATGGGAACCGATGAAGACTTTATCCAACAAGGAAGGACTTTCGATAAAATTTCAAGTGCGATTATGGACGCACAACTTAAGGCACATGAAGATGATAAAACATTTACGATTAGAGACGTAATCGATGCTGTAGATGCCGTAGAAGCAATCAAACCTGGAGGAAGTCTTGAAGATTGGAAAAAACAGAGAAGGTTTGTGAAAATTAACGGCAAAAACCTCCCATTACAAGATGTGAAGGATTATATTCAGGCGTATCTACTTGCTAGGACGTATGAGGCTACAGCCACTGGTGTATGTGGTGAACGAGAAATAGTGACTATTGGAGGAAAGGCTTTTGAGATAATTCCTGGTTACTATGACACAGATGAACTTACAAAACGGAAAATCCTAGAAGAGATTAAACAACGCACAGATCCAGCACAATTACAAATGAGATTTGACAACTTAAAAACTGAAATAGAAGCAGCACAACTTGAAGTAGATAATGCACAAGCTAAATTAGCTACTATAACAGCAACTACTCCAGCAACGGAAGAAATAGCCATCAGAGAATACTACTAAAGGATGATTATTAATAGGGATAATTTGAGAGAAAAAATAAGTCAATTACAGGCCCATAGTGACCCTGTAACGTTAATGAGACATTTAACTCCGCAACAAAGTATATCTTTATTAGAGCTATCTCCAGAAGATTTGCCAGTAACATTAAGAAATGAAACATTTCGACCCGATGGAAGTGGGAAGTATTTAAAAGATCCCCACACAAAACAGTATTTAGTGAATGACGTCACAGACATACGGACATTCAAAGACATAGATACTGCAATAATTCTTAGAAGTTCTGCTGGGGTTGGAGCGAGGAAAATCAAAAGTTTCGAAGGTATTAATAAATCAACACAAGTACAAAACTACGGTGAAATTAAACAACACACACCTGGAAATAAAAATGATAGGTCTTTACCAGATAGTAGTGGATTAATGACCAATGCAATCCAAGATGTAGTAGTAGAGAGGACAAAGGTTCTTGAATTGTACTTCTACCATCAAACAATGATAAAAGCCGCAGCTCAATACAAGTCAGAAGCAAGCTAACAAAAAGAAAAATGGGTCGGCTTCGCTAGATTTGATCAAAT
>CALMQQ010000310.1 GCA_937871845.1 uncultured bacterium | reverse complement strand
ATAAGTGATAATTTTATTCCCTGTAGCTGTGACAATGATATCGGCATTTTGTAAATAGTTCTCCAAATCTTTTGTTTTTGAGTGCGCAAGGGTAACGGTTGCATCAAGGTTGAGCAGTCTACCTGCTAAAGGTTTTCCAATAAGTATATTGTGGTTGATAACTAACACGTTTTTACCTGCCAAGAATTCTGAGAGAGATTCACCGTAATTTTTTGAAATATGCTCGATAGCATACATAATTGCTTTCGGAGTTGCTCCTAGGAATTCTTGTGATTCGTTGTGCCAGATTTTTCCCAGACTGTTACTTGTCAAGCCATCAACATCTTTCTGCGGATCGATTAACTCAAGAAGTGGTTTTACTTCACTACCTGGTGTTGGTAGTTGCAGAATTATCCCATGAACAGTTTTATCGTCGTTTAGTTCCTTAATCTTCGAGCTTACGAATGAAAAATCACCTATTTGGTATTTGTAAATATCAATTTCAATCCCAATTTCTTTCCCGACTTTTTCTTTTATTGATACATATACGTTACTTGGTTTCTCGTCACCAATTTGAATTATTGCTAATCGTGGTTTTTCTGAAATCTCGGACAATTTCACTTTTAGGTCTTCGAGTAAATTATTTGATAATTGTTTTCCTTGTAATAGTTGCATCGGATTTGAAATTTATAGGCAATTATAACTTATTCTACAAACTAATTAAAAAACTGTTTACTTCTTACAAAGTTTTAGATAAATTGTTTATAGTATTTCACATTTATAAATGGATAAAAATAAAAAAGCAATAATAGGTACAATATTTGCTATTACTTCTTTGTTAGCAGGATTATCCATTTATGTCAGTTGGGAGTTGCGAAGAGATCTCGCACCAGAAGATACCTCTGCGGATGTGGGAACACCAGTCCCAACTGTAATAGAACCTACCAAAGATATTGATAAGAAGACAGAACCTACTAAGGTTCCTCCTACGAAAGTAACACCAACAAAAGTACCACCCACCAAAGTACCACCTACTTCCGTTCCAGTAACTTCAGCACCTGGTGTTACCAAGCCGGTTGGAGGAGGAGGAGGGGTTATTGCCACACCTGTTCCATCAGGTCCTTTACCATCAACTGCTCTTGTAAATGATAGAGTAGATACCTTGATTTTTGGTTCGCTTCTCATGTTGACGGGAATAATTCTTTATAGGAAATATTTCTACTTCGGAAACAAGCACCAAGCATAAAACTTCTTTAAATTAGTGATATACTTATCATCGTTTAGTTGATTCTATATGGATTATAGTTTGATAATTCCAGCTTTTATTGCCGGGTTGGCTAGTTTTTTCATGCCATGCACATTTCCTCTTGTCCCAAGCTTTTTGGCTTTTGTGAGCGGCAGCGGTAAAGCGGAAAAGCTAAATACTTTAAAAAATGCATTTTTCTTTATACTGGGTTTTAGCCTTGTTTTTGTGTTTTTTGGAATTATTGCAGGTCTCATAGGTAATCATCTTGGACAATATAGGGTTATGTTAAGCAGGGTAGGCGGTGTAGTTATTATAATTTTTGGGTTACTTCTAATGGATGTAATCAAAATTAACTCTTTAAAAAAATCATTTAAGATTAAACTTCCCAAATTATTAAAACCAGGAACTCCAAGAAGTTCTTTTCTAGTAGGTTCTTCAATCGGGTTAGGTTGGTCACCTTGCATAGGCCCTATACTAGGTTCGATTTTGTTACTCGCTTCAACATCATCTACCGTATGGCAAGGTGCGATTTTATTATTGTCCTTTTCATTAGGTCTCGGACTTCCATTCTTTCTGACAGCTTTATTCGGAGTTACGATTCTAAATAAAATCTATAATAGAAAAAATATTTTAAAATATATTAATTTAATAGGCGGAATATTGTTGGTATTACTAGGGTTGATGCAATTGACAGATAAACTAAGCTTTTTTATGGGAAAATTCTATCAAATCGACTCGTCATTTCTTCTAGATTATCTATAAAAAGTGTGATTTTCCAAGTTTTGTTACGTTTAAATGACTAGGCTCAGGTTAATTGGGTTTTTTTATTGCTAAAGTGTAAATGAACAAAATTATAAAAATCGGTCTAATACTTCCATTCATTACGTTAATAGGACTAATTTCAATTAGTTATACTTTCTATGGAGAGTTATTTTTAAGCTTTTTACCTTATGCTGTAGGAATATATTTAGTATATATGATTACATTTACAGTCCTGTTAGTTGCAAGTGGGGCAGATATTAAACGTGCGAATACTTATTGGGTTAACTGGTTCTTAGTGTTTATGATATTCCTCGGAATTTTTTCATTTTATTTTGATCTTGGCGTAAGTGCCGCTGATGAGAATTCGAAATCTTTAAAAGTTATCAGTGCTAATATCTGGTACAAGAACGTTAATACTGATGAAATGAGGAATTTCCTCGAGAATGAAAACGCTGACATAATAATGTTGACTGAGTTTACAAATGATCACTACATTGCACTTAAAGATTATTTTGATATTAATTACAAATACCAAAGCCTCAGAATAGATGATTTAAGCTTTCCCTACACAGGGAAAGTTGTTTTTAGTAGATACCCACTTACAAATTATTCTGAGGGGAAAAATAAGTTTGATGAACTTTTCCTAAGGAGTAGCGTGGAAGTTGATGGGAAGGATCTTAATTTAGTAATGGTACATACAACTGCACCTGTAAATGTCAGTTATTACAACAGCCGAAATGCTCAGTTAGAATATCTGAAAACGGATGTAATTACAGAAACCAGTCAAAACACTTTGTTAACGGGTGATTTTAATGTTTCTCCTTGGTCTCCAAGATTTATCGAGGTCAATAGGTACCTAAATAATCTTTCTATGGACAGAGTGCATACGAATGAATTCGACTACACCTGGGAATATCAGGATAATGATTTTTTCAAATCACACATTGACCATACATACACTTCTGACGGAATCACAACGACATCATATGAATATAAAGACTTCCCCGGATCAGACCACAAAGCTCAAGTATTCACTCTTGCCTTCGAATAACCCCTCAAGGAAATATTATCTTTCCAAAATTCAATAATAAGATAAGGTAATAAAGCAAAAGATCCAACAAACAGAATGGCAATTGCGAAAATTATCCTGTACTTCTCTTTTCCTGTGAGAATCACCCAAAATGCAACTAAAGTGGCTAGAATTCCAATATCTAGAAACATTGCTCTGGAAAAACCACTATTTTGAAGGGAGCTCAATACTCCAATATCAGGTCCGAAGAAACCAGTCTCTTCAAGTATTGCGTAGATGATTAGAAATATATAAGCTAAGCCTAGTATAATTGCTATCTGTCTATTTTTATTAAGTTTAATTTTCATTGATTATTAATTATTACAAATTTTGCCATGATACAAAAAGAAAAAGAAGTAATTAATTTAGAAAATGGAAAAACTATTTCATACTCTGTCTATGGAAACGAAAATGGTTTGCCTATACTTATGTGTCATGGTGTGAACGGAACTAGGATGCAGGCTATGAAATTCGCTGAAACCGCAAACGAGCTCAATTTAAAATTAATCACACCAGACAGGCCTGGTTATGGCGAATCAACCTCTGTAGAGAAGAGAGATTATTTAGAATGGGCGGACGAAATTTCTGAATTCCTCGACATTTTGGGCATTGAGAAACTTGGTATTCTTGGGATCTCTGCAGGAGCTAACTATGCGCTTGCATGTATTTACAGATATCCTAGTCGTTTTAAGAAAGCAGTTATGGTAAGTGCAACTTCGGGAGCATTTCTTTATCGAAAAGGATCAGAGAAAAAATTAGCCGAGATGGTACTTTCCTATCCACGCTTACTTTATTTATATATGGGGTTCGTGGATAAAGCAAATGGTAAGACAAAGGAATTGAAATTTAATCTTCAAAAATTTGGATTATCTGATTCCGATGTGGAACTATTTGAAAACCTAGATATTCCTGAACTCATAGATATGAGTGAAAGAGAAGCATACATAAATGGACCTGATGCTCCAGCCTCAGATGTGCTCAGGATGCTCAAAGATATCGATTTCGACTCAAAGTCAATCAAGAAACAAATCACCTTTTGGTATGGTGCTCAGGATAAAATTGTACCTCTGGAGACTATGGCTTTTATCGAGAAAATAGTTCCTAAGTATAAATTGGTAATTAAATCAGACGCAGGTCATCTGCTAATTTTTCAGCATTTGAAGGAAATATTGTCGGAATTTGTATAATCTCGTGTTTAGCGAGGGTTACTTTTTTCATTTTATCTTCTTAAGCTCTTGGAGTAGCTCATCTAAATCAAGTGGTTCGGTATACATGGTGGTGTTACCTTGATTATCTTTTGGCCAGGCAGACTTCGGTCTATCCCAGTATAGTTCTACCCCAATATTATCAGGATCTCGAAGATAAATAGCTTCTGAAACTCCGTGGTCAGAGGCTCCTTCGAGAGGGTATTGATTTTCAATCAATTTCTTTACAACTTTAGCGAGTTCGTATCTCTCCGGGTAAAGGATTGCGAAATGATATAAACCGGAATATCCGACGGGTTGAGGGGGAATGCCTTCTCCTTGCCAAGTATTTAATCCGATATGATGATGATAACCACCTGCCGATAGAAAAACTGCGGAATCTCCAAAACGTGTAGTAATTTCAAATCCAAGAAGTTTGTTATAAAACTCAAGAGATTTATTTGGTTGTATTCCTAACTCGTTACTCAGACATGATCTTAGAAAGTCACTGGGGATCA
>CALMQQ010000309.1 GCA_937871845.1 uncultured bacterium | reverse complement strand
GCTCACCGGAGTTGGCGTGCTCACCGGAGTTGGCGTGCTCACCGGATGTATCACGCGAACCGGGGTTGGTCTTGGTGACTCAACGCCAAGGCACGAATACTTGGGTGTTGGAAGCAAACGTCGATGATCATTCCTCATCCTCGCCTGAAGCGTCGTCAAACCCCGAGTGTAATGCTGAATATATTCATCTCGGCAAATTCGCTCACATTGCTGAAGAGCCCAGAGGTCAGTAGGAAGAAAAACGTAATCACCAGGATGAGATTGGAGGAGTTGATAGCGACAAGCGTTGTATCGTACAACAATATTACTACTCCTGCAATAAGTCTCATACCGGCACTCGAATTCGCGAATCCACTTCCACCATGCTGGAATTGTATACTCACCAGGAACAGTGTTGCGCCTAAGACACAACTTAACGCCTGTTTCGAACAGAATGGGTCCTTTGTTGAGCATTGTATATTAAAATTTACCTATAGTAAGGAAAATCAATTTGAATACACATCAGATCTAGTATCTGAATAAAATTCGAAATGCTGAGAGTTTTATGCATTGGCGATCCACATTTCAAGAACGACAATGGCGAAGAAACCCATGCTATGACAGACTCAATTCAGAAGCTTGTAATGAAACGGAAGCCTGATATTGTTGCCATTTTAGGTGATATCTTGCATCGTCATGAAAAGATTGATCTTCATCCGTTTCATCGAGCCAATAATTTCTTGAAGATTGTACACCGGGAGTTAATGAAATATGGAGGATTTTTGTATATTGTAATCGGAAATCATGATCGAAGCAACAATACTATCTTCCAGACTGATGAACATGTCTTTAATCCTCTAAAGGAATGGCCTAATACTTTTGTCGCGGATACTGCTATCTTTCATAGAGGTGTTGGGGCGATTTCAGGGGCCGAATTTGGTTGTGTTATCGTACCGTATGTTCCTCCTGGAAGACTCATCGAGGCTATTGCAAGTATCGATCCAGACTTTATTCGAATGACTGACTGCATTTCTGACACAGACGATGATCATTCATCTAAAGATCATGGATCTATCAGACTTAATCTTGATGAGCTTGATTACTCGGATAAGTTTAGAGAATCTGTGAATATTGTCTTTGTTCATCAAGAATTTGCTGGTGCCAAGATGAACACTATCACATCTAATATTGGCGATCCTTGGCCTGAAGCTAACCCTTTGTGCATGGCTGGTCATATTCATGATTACCAAATGCTTGGAAAGAACTTGATCTACACAGGGACGCCAATTCAGCATGGCTTTGCAGATTCAACAAAGAAGACGGTATCTTGGATCGAAGTTAACACTAATCCAATTCACGTAACTGAAGGCGGTGTTAGATCCGAGTTTACTGAAGAGCGAATCTCATTGGGAATTAAAGGCCGTCGACAGTTCAATATTAAGGCCGATGAATTCATCGATAACTATAAGCATTTCTCAGTTGAAGCAGAAGAATGCTATGTGAAGCTAAAAATCACAGGACTTAAGACTTCACTGAAGAATCTTACTAAACTCCCTGAATATAAGCGGCTAATATTAAAACCAACTGTTAAAGTTCAGTTGTTAGAGACAGTCGATTCAACGCCGGTGAAGACTTTAAATTCGGAGACAAAGACGCAAGTCTCTTTCCGTCAACGATTGGAAGAAGTGTTGAAAGAATCTCCTGATTTAATGAAAGAATTCCAGAAGATCTTTCGAAAATAATACCGATTGGTATTATCTCAACAAAAGTTAACCGATTGACAGTTTTGACGTTCGTACAATGTTCTTCAATGGATCGATATGCCGAAGACGTAAAATTTTAGCCCTAGACTCTAAATATTCTTTAGAGTCTACTGAGTCATTTAATCCTTCACGGGTACGGATACGATCAACACTGGAGTTACGTTTTGGATGCACTGACGAATCGCACTCATAATTTGGCGTCTTGATACATGATTTGCAACTACGACAATTACAACGCTGCTGTAAATCTCCGCAACTACATTTCAACTTCTTTGGAATACCTTCGCATTGCGCATAATGGGAGGTAAACCAGCTAGCTTCATCTGGATCATCATAGATGATCATAACATCGCGATCCAAACATTTGCTCTGACAATATTTACACGTTAGGATTGGCATTTTAATTTGTAGAATTGAAGCCGACGCTGTGTTTGCTATCCTGATAAAAGATGTTACCGTTAGTGGCGTTCGTAACTAGTTATGGTTTGTTTGGGTTCGGCGCTAGTCTTGCATATTTGAAGATAGCAAAATTTCCAACCTCAGATATGACGGCCCTTCGTTTTGGTCTTCCTCCTTAATTTTAAGATGGATTATCACAATTCATCTATGATAGTCTTCTTCGAAGCAAACAGTCTTTACGTTTGTAGGGATTGGAGTCTTTAGTGTTGGACAACAGATCATCCGACTTAAGAATCGACTTCGAACAAAGAATCGTGAGATGATATCCAATGTAGAATCCCTGAGGTTTCTACAGAAACTCTTGAATATACCCTGTTATCCATAAGACAGCCATGAAGTTATACAAAAATCATCGAGTAATGACTGTCGATGAAGTAGCTCTTGTTAGAATCAGCGTTTGTACTAGTTGCATCGAATTTTACGAAAGTATTTATGGAAGAAAATAGCTATAGCTATTTTATTGTGGAGAACGTGGACTCTCACCTTCATGTAAATATTTGTAATACGAGCACGGCTTTTCAGTCGAGACGTTATATACTGCATAAGCATACACAATCATAGGTGTAATGATCTGAATTGCCCAATATAAGAGTTCGTATGAATTAAACAAACTGGTGGGTGTCGGATTTTCAGCTGATACGGCATACGTCTTTGTAGGCGAGAATACAATTAAAAAGATTTGGCCAACAAGCAAGGATAATGCAATAGATCCAAAGATCGACTTCTTCCAGACAAATTTAAGACCATAAAAGACAATAATAACAATTAAGAGATAGACAATTAAAGTGTATGACAGACTGTTCATTTAAAAATTTTAACAGTCTAAAAACGTTGTGTTAAAACTACAATGTCTGCAAACTACCTTACCATCAAGGCTAAGATCACAGCCGCGATGACCGCGCTTAATGCGCTCCGTCTCGCGAAGGAAGACACTGCTGCTGCAAAGGGTGAGCTTGCACAGATCCAGGCCAACATTGCTAACCTGGCAGCTTATCTAGCCGATCAGCAGAAGATTCTCGAGCCCGATGAGGCAGCGAAGAACGCGGCCGCGGCTCGCGTCAACACACTTAAGGCTCGGCGTCAGATCCTGCAGGATCAGAAGGCGACTTTGATTGCTGAGCGTGATGCTAT
>CALMQQ010000308.1 GCA_937871845.1 uncultured bacterium | reverse complement strand
TTAATTATTGTAAAGCTTAAATCTGTAGTGGCATTTGAGAACATCATCTTGTACAAAAATAGATCATGGTTAATACACGTCAAGGTGATTATATTCCTTACAAGTACGTCATAATTCCCGATTCTAACGAGGTAAGAATCTACACCCGGGGATTTGACAACGATGACCGCCAAATGTTTACTCATCAACGCAGCGATTGGTTGATTATTGATCCTCATCGCTACATTGGGGAGACAGAAGATGATATTAGGCGAATGCTGGCCAATCAGTTTCAGAGTTCATCAGTTAGTTTCGACGAGCGTAGTTCCCGGTTTATTGTACGCAACTCTCCAATTTCAGTTGGTTATGAGAGTTCTACCATCGACGAATCTAACTTTAAGAGCGTGATCTTACTTCCTGACAACTACACAACACATATCATCATGAATGGGAAGCGTTTCTATAACAATATTGATGCTAGTGGAAAATGGTTGATTAGTCGTCAACCTAAGAGTCATCAAGTTCATCATTACTTTGCAACAGCAACGGAATTCTGTAAGGCTACTGATCCTGCTCATGTGAAGGGTTATAAAAGCTTCCGTCATGCTATTAGTAATGGCGATGTTGATATTGTCTTCTCGCCTCTGGATCAAGATTCTTTCGAAAGAATCTATGGTGGTCTCCCGACTGAAGTAGACTATGTGAAGATTCCTTCCGCTAATTCTAGTCGCAAATCTATTGAGATTAAGACTCTTACAGACATCACTGCTTGGTATGTTGAGAACATTGCTCAGTTGTATAAGCTTAGCTTTATCTCATCAAGAAACCTTGGCGATGTATGGCCTCACAATCGAGAAACCTCCAAGCGCATTTCTGAAGATATTTTGCTTGGACTCAACTTGTCGTTGTACTCGAGTGGAGGAGTAGTTCATGAAGGTAATCTTCCTCAAAGCTTTGGAATTAGAGGTAAGTATGCTAATGTTTACTTCTACAGGACTGGCCATGTCTTGAGAAATCTACTCCAAGAGTCAGCTGATCCTTTGACAAACTATGTTGGTAAATCACTCGAGGGTATTGAAGACTTTGCTGATGTTATCAGTTATATATTCATGTCGACCAAACTAATGCCTCAAGAATTCACTATTCCGCCACAAGCATTTTACTTTGATCGGCAGATTTTGTGTAGTTCAGGGCCGATCTTGCAAGAAGACTATGAGATTACGAGAGAGAACGTCGATTATGTTATCGTTCTTGGTGCTCAAGCGATGATTAAATGTATCAAAAGCTCTAATCCCGGACATTATCTGAATTCGAACGGAGATCAGAATGATCATGTTATTTTTTCTGGACTCCATCACATCTGTACGCCTTTATTTCCTGCAGCCTTGAAAGCTGTTCGTGATTATTCTTTGGGAATGATGTACGAATCTTTGCGTGAATGGGAAATCTTGTTGAGATTTGTTGACTCACAACCTTCGAGTTTTGAGATCAACTTGACGATCACCCGAAGTAATGTTGATCACTACAAGCATTTGCTTACAAAGGAAGAAATGGATCAGATCATGAAGAAGGATGAAGAGTTGCATATCAAGACATGGTTGACGTCGATGGACACCAATGAACTTACACGAACTTTTGATGGAGCTAAAACACGAGAACCTTCATTGAACTACATTAAACGCGTGTTAGGGACGTTGGACTTAGTTCCGGTGAATTACTAGATAATGCAATAGCATTATTTAACCTATAGGTGTTATCATAGCTTGATCTTCTCAGAAGATATATACATTTGAAATCGAGGAGTATGAACAGCAAACCATTCTGGAGATATGCTTACGTTATTTGCACCATAAATCTTCAACAATCGATCCATCCTTTGCTCATGAGTAGCAGAGCTCCAAAAATCTTCGAATTCTACAGTCCATTGAGAAGATCCGAATTCATACTTCCTGAAAATATTGAACAAGACGTCTAAAGCAGATTGTCTAGACGCATAAATACCGGAAATATAAGAATCGCCCTTCACATCGTAAATAGATAGCATATGCAATGTATTATCAGTGGTCATAGCCAGAGCCGGAGCCAGAGCCGGAGCCGGAGCCGGAGCCGGAGCCGGAGCCGGAAATTCAACAACAGGTACAGATTCGGATTCGGAAGAAACAGATGTTTCGGTTATAGACACGGGAGTGGTAAGTGCTTCGGAAACCTTTTTCTCAACTATTTCGGAAACCTTTTTCTCAGCTATTTTGGTAACCAATTCTACGGCAAGCTTTACTCCTAAACCCTGAGATGCCGTGGCCTTCTTAATACCCTCGGTGATGATACTGAAAGCAGCCTTCGCTTCAGATAATTGATCAATAGCCGTCATCTGACAAACAAGTTTGTTATTAACATTGAATTCTAATGAGATTCAATTGCGTAATTAACATCGCCATGTTAATTACGCAGTGATGATTGGATCGTAGTCTTCGTCCCCTGGAGTTATATCAGGTTGTGAAGTTCGATTACCTGATGGATACAAAATCCCATGACGCTTCTTCACTTCATCGGGGATCTTCAGGTCTAAGATAGCAAGAGATGTTCGTAGTTGCGTAACTGCATCGGGAATATCAGCGTAAGTACCAATCAGATTCATGATACCTTGACGATATTCAAGTCCTCGTGTCATTAGCATATCCTTGATTTCGGAATTTTTCTCATGAACGATAGCTTGCACAAATTCATTCGTTAAACGCCCAACAACCATACAAGTATGAACGTAAGATTCTCCAGCTAACCAACGGTAGATTGGACCAGTCCATGAATTCTTTGGAGTATAAGTGCGATCCTTAATCAAGATCTTGTGGTTTTTCGGGACCAGACCAATGAGATCCATATTATTCATAAGCTCTTGAAGATGTTGAGGTAACGGCTGGGTAATTCCACTCATATCCAAGAATGTTCAGTTTTAAAACGTGTTTTTAACTAATGCTTTGTAGTCCATATGTGATCAATGATTTGCAGGTTGCTAAATTTATCGCCAAAAAGAATTTGAAACCAGGTGTCGACTACAAATTCGTAGATCTTGACAAAACAAAAATAGAAATATCAAGATGGTCAAAATCCCTTGGAAGTGGGGCATATCAGTATATACTTACTACTCCAACATCTAAATATCCTTATATAGGGCGTTATTACGACTCCCCTAAGGGAAAGGGGGAGTCCAAAGATTCGCCGAAGCAAATTATAGATGTCATTTTCAGTCTTCCAACAAACACTGGTAAATTTAATGACTCTAATCCCCCATTTACTCTCGGATGGGATTACAATCTTAAACACTCTAGTGTTAGTACTGTAACAATGGGGATAGTTAATAGGATTACAGACTTGAAGAAGCGTCGTAATCCATTGTATGTTGCTACCTTTATCGCGGCCAATTTGGATTCCAACAACTCTGAGTTTGGCATTATGGAAGGTAACTGGACTATCTCGGACTTCAAACCAGATCAATGCCCGTCTAATTGGAAAGATTCTAGTATGATTTGTAGGAAGTACTTAGAACAAGGACGAGCTCCGGTTAAGTATGCACAATGTTGGGTTTTTGCCGATCTTTTGACTGGAATGCTCAGATTTTTGGGTATCATTGCTAGAACCGTAAAGATTCATAACTGTCATATTGATATTCATAATGTTTCTGGTATTGATCTCTTTGATCCGGAGGTTAAATTCAAGTCTTCATATCATTCTGGAATAACGGACAACGGAACGTTGAGTTCGGCAACAAATTCTGATATTACCGAGGTACAAACCTCGAGTATCGATTTGAATATGATTAACATAACACGACATCTTTTGTTTTCGGGAGACTTGAAGTACGTTGTTCCAGATTCAGAACTACCAGAGCTCAAAACTGTAAAGCCAAAGGGGTATTTGTTTAAGAAATCAAAGTACATGCCCATAACTACCGATGAAGATCTCATCTGTCTTAATTATCTAACAAAGGAAGGACGTAACTGGAATTTTCACGTATGGACTGAAGTATACTTCAATAAACGATGGTGGATATTAGACCCTAGCCCTATTAGTGACTACAAATATTATGATACTGATGTGTCAACATCATGCGGTTATGATGCTTGCTCACATCCAATAGACAACGAAGTTAAAGATCATCCGACATTAGCATCCCCAATGCCATCAGATACAGTACTGTCTCCGATGGCTAGTGCCTTTATGGGACGTGATATTACTTTAGCGCCTAGACCTACCAGGTTATTACGTCCAGTAGTATCAACATCAGGTCCTCTACCAATAAAGAGTGCACTCAAAAGTCCGCTGATTTCTCCAACCACATCTGATCCTTCGCCAACCCCTGATACGACTCGTCGAGTAACCTTTGATGAATCTAAACCTGTTCTGAATCCAAGTCAAACAGACATAAACTCGACAGATATCTTCTTGAAACCAACTTCAAGCACTGACGCTATTACAGCCGGATTCTTAATGGCCACGTCATCTGGACATGAATATTGCTACGATGAATTCAAGGGGAAAAAATTCTTTGGTCCTACAGCTGTGGACTCTATTCGTAATAACAATGGTATTGGGAATTCTTTCAGGTATCTCCAAACTGCTGTTAATGGACCTTTGAGATATTGGAATGTGATCTTTGTTAACGATCAGACTATTGATATTGGGAGTAAAGATGTTCCCGGATCTACATTATCGTTAGATGTATTGTCTTCGGGTGCTCTGACGGCAATGCCTCAACCGGTATTCTATCTGAAGAATGTTGTCTATAATACTAGTAAAGTTGTAGGGAAAGA
>CALMQQ010000307.1 GCA_937871845.1 uncultured bacterium | reverse complement strand
AATTCTGTTGTTGGATTTCTTTTGCTTTTCTAGATGTTTCTGGCTCGTCCATCAAAATTACTGATATGGCTCCAATTATCATCAAGGGGAAAGGGAGAATTAAAGTTAGCTCGATATTTATTTCAGCCAAGAACCCCCCGATAAAAATGCATATAGCGGTTACAAGCATCATCAACGACTTCGATTTGTTTAGGATTTTTTTGTATAAGCTAGTCGAATCATAGTCCGCGAGTAAATCATATAGTAGGGAATTGTCAGCTCCAGAAGTCAGGGCTTTTCCTATAGCTTTGATTGAAAAAATTGCAATAAATATTAAATAACTGTCGGTGAATGGAATAATCAGAAATGGTAACGAAGTGAGAATATATCCTAGGGCAACAGAAACTCTACGTGAGATTTTATCCGCAATTACACCTGTTGGAACCTCCAAAAAAATTAATAAGAATTCTTGCAAACTAAGTAGGAACATTGTGGATGCTGGACTAAGACCTTTGGTTTCTGTCAGATAGATATATAAAATAGCCAGCCAGAAAAAAGGTATAAACAGACTTCTAGTTATATAGAAGAGAATAAGGTTTCGTTTTAAACGTTTGTCCATGTAATATTAATTCGTTTCGTGATTATAACTCGGAAAATCTATGGGGTAAATATATACAAACTTCAATCCAACTGATAGAATTAGCCCTTATTGTTCTCAGTGAAATGAAATCAAAACTACAATTGTTTCTAATAACAATTCTGGCTCTTATCGCTCTAGTAGTAGCAATACCTACAGTTTCATTTACTTATAAAGAGAAGTCTTACGAAATCACAAATGCAAATCCTACTGATTTAAATCTTCAATTAATTCAAGATTCATTCTCATATAAACCTGCTTTAGATATTCAAGGTGGATCTAAGGTCGTATATGATGTTGATTTGAAAACTTTTGAAGGTGATAAAGTTCAAAAATTTAAACAGGTAGAGGAAACTATTGCAAGAAGAATGGGATTGATTGGTTTACGGGATTTCGAATTCACAAGTTTCTATAATCTTGAAGATGAAGTATTTCAATTACATTTGACCACTCCTGAAGAACTTGAAACAACATTGGTACAAGTTCTTTCAAGTCCAGGCAATTTGGATGTTTTAGTAGATGATCCAGAGGCACCTCAAGATCCCGAAGCAGAAACTGCTTCAATCACGGATGGAAGAAAATCGTCAGGTATTACAAATGATGATATTTTAAGCATGAGTGTTATCTCAGATTCGCGTATTTATTCAGGTGATCCTGAGACACCAAACAACTTCGGTTTAGAAATCGTATTTAAACCTGAAGCGAAACAGAAGTTACAGCTTGCTCTTCTGTCAAATATCTCTACTGGAACTCCACTTATATTCTCACTTGATGGCTCTTTCGTAGCACTGCAAGCAAGCGGATACTATATGGACCCATACCAAGACCACGATCCAATTCTCCTATACACAACTCTTGTTGATAGCAAATTAAACAATGCAGTCTTAGGAGCGGTGATGAGTAGCCCCAGTTTAGATACTGTTGTAGTTGCAAATCCTGCAGTGGGAGTCAATCCCACATACGGGAATGACGCATTACAAAACGCAAAGTTGATAACAATTGCTTTAATTGGGTTTGTGACTTTATTGACAGTCGTAATTCTTCGTAAGAAATCATTATATGTTATTATGGCGAGCTTCATATTCGCTGTCGTAAATATTGCTTTACACAAAATCTTAAACCTAAACCTTAGTCTTTCTTTAATATTCGCTACTCAGTTGATAGTGACAATCTTTATCTTGGAGCAGATTATTACAGTACTCAGGGTTAATAAATTTGAAAATAAGTCGAAACTCCTTGAGGAATATATTGAA
>CALMQQ010000306.1 GCA_937871845.1 uncultured bacterium | reverse complement strand
TTGTTCGTAACTCTGTCCAGTATTATCAGCAAGAATTTTTGTAAGCAAATCTTTTAATCTAAGGATTTCTTTTGCTTCAATCTCTATATCGCTGGCCTGACCCGAGATACCTCCACTAACAAGTGGTTGGTGCATATGTATCATGGTATTTGGTAGTGCAAATCTCTTGCCTTTTGTACCTGCTGATAAGATAACAGTTCCAAATGATGCTGCTGTCCCAAAAGCAAACGTAACTATGTCTGGCTTTATGTAGTTCATGGTGTCCAGTATCGCAAGACCAGAATATATCACTCCACCAGGGCAATTTATGTACATGGTGATATCTTTCTCTTTATCTTCCTTTTCTAGAAATAATAATTGTGCAATTACAGCATTTGCGACTTGATCATCTATGCCTGTACCTAGGAAAATTATTCTTTCTTTAAGTAGTCTTGAATAGATGTCGTATGCTCTCTCTCCATCTCTGGATTTTTCAATAATAGTTGGGACAAGGTAGCTCATGGATAAAATTGATTAATTAAGGAACAAATCATTATATGATATTTTCTGAAGTTAATAAAACTTTATAATATTTTGTGAAAAGTTGAATAGAAACAAAAATGCCTCCTTGCGGAGACATTTTTGCTTGCACTTTTAACTATTTTTACTGCCTTTTGCTTATATTTAATTGTAGTAACAATTTACCAGACAAAACACACCTTTGTCAAGAATATTTGTACAGCAATTATTGTGGTGTTGTAGGAATTTGTACACCGTTGATACGCTCTGGTGGTCGAACATATCTGGCGGGCTTCTTCTCTTGTATAAAGAGTCAAATATTAAGGATGATTTTTTTAGAGTAAATATTTTCCTTGGAAATCAGTCAAGAATTTTAAAGGAAGATTCGCTATTCAAATTCATGTCGTTTGCTTTACCAGCATTGAGTTCTAGTACGTATTTTGATGGTCTATCAGATGTGTATCGTATGGATTCGTCCAATGGCCTAGTGTTTCCGTGGTAATTTATAAATTTTTTGTTTGAATCAAAGAAAATAATATCCAATGGTATAAATGTGTTTTTCATCCAGAACGATTGGTTCTGACTTTCTTGGAATACAAAAAGCATACCCTCGTTATCTGGCATAGTTTTAATATTCATAAGACCTGTTGCCCTACTCTGATTGTTATCAGCTATGTATACTTCATAAATATGCGTTTCGTTATTGGATGAAATTTCTATACGTTTTTTTGCTAGTTGGTTAGCGTTTGGAAGTGGATCAACTTTTATTTGTTGCGAATTCTCAATAGTTTTGAATATTGACATTATAAGAAAAAACCCTCCTAATACTGCTGATGCAAATATGATTGCGATTGTTTTCCAATTAGCCTCAATACTATTGTTTTCGTTTAAAGTTTTTTTCAAGATCTGATTTATTAATAATCCAAATAATTGGCCTGCCATGTGGGCAAGAATAAGGTTGTGAACATTTTAATAGTTCTCTAAATATTTGTCTTGCTTGGTAATTGTCTAATTTTTGTCCCGCTCGAATGCTGCTATGACATGCGATTGTCGCTATTAATTTCTTTAAAACAGAATTCTCTTCTTTATCTACTGTGTCACTAGATTCGTCAAGCGAGGCAAGAATCTCCGAGAAAATTTTATCATTATTGTTTGAATACACACCTTCTGGAATCGATGTGATTTCTGTTTTGTTGCCTTTTATCATGAACTCAAAGCCCAATTTATAGAGCAGGTCTTTGTTCTCTAGTAACATTAGTTGCTCGGATTTTGAGATGTTGAGAATTTCTGGTAATAGTAGTTTTTGTGAAGGTAAGGTGCTCTCTTCTTTAAATCGTTTTTCGATTTTTTCAAAATTAATCCTTTCGTCTG
>CALMQQ010000305.1 GCA_937871845.1 uncultured bacterium | reverse complement strand
AGGGTAAATAGACGTGCATTAGAAGGCAGCTTTAGCTGACCGACGGGGAATAATGTCAATGGATCTTGACCAGAATACAATTCGCGTACACGCTTCCCTGGATAACGAGGATCTGGAAGTAATAGTGCTTCGACGAACTCGTTATAGAAATTATCCCTAAGAACTTCAACACCTACAGGTGTAGATTCGTAGTTGTTCAACACCAAAACCAAAAAGTTACTCAATACATCTCCGATGTTGTCAATAGGTCTAATTCGATAATAGTTGTTGCCAACACTCTCGAATTCAAGTACACCCTTGACAGACACGAACGGCTTCTCAACAAAACCAGATCGGAGCATTCTTTTTAATCGGGCAACAGAGTAATTTCCATTAACAGTTGCCATACCGTATACGGCTGTCATACCATAACGGCGTTCTTTCTCAGACAAGTAACGTTCGATCACAGAATCTTTGGTCCAATTCACTGTTATTTCAGGCTTCATATCATCAAGATCCACTAAGAACTCGTATTGAGGATCAACGATAGTCCCTGGCATTTGAATCTTAACTCTACCCGGAATACTGATACCTCCTTTATGACTTGCATCATAATTAGCTAGCAGTCCTTTCTCCCTGATCTTCCCATTAGCATCAAACAATTTTAAGAGTCTATCGCCTAAATAAGTGATGAAGCCAAATTTAGTCCCTGGACTGAAACTAGCAATGGCACTGAAAGTCTCCATTAACTGGTCGAGGAACTTTCGAGACTTCCAGAAGAACGTTAATGAGAACATTGAGGAAATTACTGTTGGGGCTAACGGAAACTCTCTCTTAACTCTCAAATACTCTTCAAGAATAACATCGGTGTCTTGTCCACCAGCGTGTAACACGCTGAAAATGTCTCTATCAGATTGCTTTGACAATGATTCTATCCTTCGTTTAAGCTCTTCTAGATTCTGATCACGAATCTCGACACATATAACCCGAACAGCTTTACCTAGATATTTGTCAATATCACCACCAGTACCTGAACCAATGTCGACAACAATACAACCATCAGGATAACTGTTGATGAGTTCAGTCTTAACTCGATTGTTCTGCCGACGCAAGCGACGATAATCTTCGTTCAACCAAACAGAGTCCGGTATTGGGGTCCCGATGTCATTCCAGACATCTGCAGTTGATACCTCATCATTAGGAACAACTTTATCGTCACGATAACGCCCAAATGTTAAAGCTTTAATGTCATTCCCTGACGAATCAGTGACTATTGCAGCTTTGAATTCTACTACACGACCATAAGCTTCTTCTGGAATTGAGCTCCAAACAACATTGACTTCTGGATCGAAAGGGTTTCTGGATGTTCCTCGAAACGGCACATTACGTGTCATCAAAAGCTCTCCTGACGAAGGGACTAAGTCAACACTTTGATGAGAGAATGGTTTAATCTTACATAAATCGGGTTGTTTTCCAAGTATACGCTCTTGATTCTTCGCTTTACGATAATCGTAGGGATTATGTAGGGTGTAAATAGGCGTTAGGATGAAACCATCATTACCAAAGGGATAATTAAGAGAGTCTTTTGTCGCCTTCTTGTATGCTACAGCAAACTCTTCGGGAGTTTTCCCGATCGGATGAAAGTTCTTGAAGAAGAACTCAAAAGGATACTTCTTGGCACTTTCAGTACCGTAAAGAAATGGTTTTGAGTATTCCTTAGCAAGTGCTAAACGATCGAGATGATTCTTGAGTTGCGGCAATCCTGGTGCTCGTGAATCGTAGAGGATATCATAGCAGGTATAAAGACGCCTATTCGGGTTCTTATTTTCGTTCTGGCCCGTTATAGTATTTGGGCCAATGTACATGGTCTCTTCAACAGTGTAGATACTAGTAAAGGGTCCATATCCATGTAGGTTTGTCTCGAGAATATTAAAATACTTCTCTGTTGTACGACCAACACAAACATAACGGCCCTTAATGATACCCAAAACGGTGTTTAAACCATCGCCTTTAACGGTGAGAGTGTAACCCGTATCAATTCCCACACCTGATGGTCCAGTTGGAAAAGGACCATAAGTGTTGAAATCCTTCAGCTTAAACGGTCTTGGACGGGCTGTAACAGAATCATCCATGTTACCTGTAGCAGCATTTACCCCTTTATTAAAGTGTTCCAAGAACTCTTTACATACAGAATAATACAACTCGACAACATTGGTGTTGAAGTTATCAAACACAGAGAAGAACTCTTCGATCAATGAATCGAGATCTCTAAAGTTCTCCGAGTTCTTCGAACTAAGTTCAAGCTCTACTTCAACTTCGTATTCTTTCTCGTTAACAGTCGTTAACATTAATGTCACGTTCTTGGACAATTGATGTGCACGTCTTTGGCGTTTACGAACGGAGGATTTCTCAGATAGCTCAATTTGTTGATCGGCGATAAGAATCTCAGTTGCAATACTAAAGGTGTACAAACGTTCCTTCTGACGATAGTGAGACTTCTTTTCCCATAACCAAGAGCTATCGCTAGTAGTTATCACACGAAGATCATTGTTATATGACTCGACAATAGACTCTTCAACAGTTCCAAATAAGTATTTTGACAACAGGTAGTTATGGAAGTACTTAGTCCTTAAAAAGCCCTGGAAACGAACCTCTAGCTCAACAATTGAGCCTTCGGCAGTATTGTTGAGCAAAGGCCGTATAACAGACGCTATATCTGTCGGCATTTTTAATGATAATGTTTTACGAACCCATTGTTCATTTGAATGTAATTCTATATATAGAATTACGATCTTGTTTAGTGTTAACATAGAATGAACGATAATTCATTGCCGTTCGCCGATATTGCCCATCAACAACTGACGAGCCTCTTCATTCTCAGAATCATTGTCTGTGTATTCATCTTCAGTTTCTTCTTCCTGAATCTTATCATATCCCTTAGAAGATAACGCATGAGAGGGGGTTAGTTCGGTTCGACGAGACGGTAGCACGTTATTCGAAGTAGGGGTTGTCATAGCATACTGTGGCTGGGGCGAAAATGGTGTAACTGCAGAGACTGGTCTATGTTGGTGAGAAATCACTGCTTGTTGCGCTCCTGCAGCACGACTCTTGAATTCATGAACAATTTGTGAAATAATGGTATCATGACCTCGGATATGCTTGACAATGATTTCACGTTCAGCTTCCAGTTGATCAATACGAGCGATGGCTTCAGTGATCTGAGGGTCTTGATCCATAGGAGCTGAAGATGTTGTTACTGCTGATCGTTGTGCATTTTTTTCGATCTTAGTCATACGTCGATAAAGATAAGCTCCAAGTAGAATCAAGCCTAGCAATACGGCTATACTTAAAACGTTCCCTACGGCAGGGTTATTCAGAAACTCGGACATCAATAGATTTTTTGTTTATCAACAGTTCTCTTGCTACTCAATGATATTTATGTAACGAGTATTGATATTTCATAGGCATACCTACCGAATTATCGACAATTCAATCACTAGGATATGGCGATTGACGATCCATCGAATCTAAAGAATCACTACTGATGCTATTAAGAGTACCAATAATCATTCCTTCTACACCCTTAATATAACCAGGAGTCATGCCGCACTTAGTATAGAAATCAGCGGATAGTAACTTGTTATGTTCCAAGAACATCTTCATCAATGTAGCTGCAATTCCTCTTGGTCTTTCATTATACATCATTGGATTAGATTCTAAGACCAAATTCGATAAATCTGTTAATTGATTCAGTTCTTCTCTTTTAAACACATGAATCTCCTCACATCCATCGGCTAATCCTTCGAAATAAAACTCTGGAGGAATCATACAAATAGGGTTCTGTACCTTCGTCGAATCTTCAGTGTCTTTGACAGAGACGCTCTTAACAGCTAGTCGAATTTGTTTTGGAGTTAAACCCAAGTCTGCTCCAAGCTTAGCAGGATCAAAAGGTTTCCCTAAAGTGTTATAGGCCACATAGATAAAAGTGAACAAGGTCTTCTTATGAGTAGCTAAACGGATGTGCCTTTTGGGCTCCATCTGCTTAATCTTCTCGTATACTTCTCGACGCACAGCTGAATCGATACCCTTGAGACCTGAAAGTTCATCAAGATACGAAAACTTCTCGCGTTTCTTGCTCTTAGAGACGCCAAAGAATTCACCATCATTATCGCCCGTGTACTTCTCGACATCAGCTATAGACTCCATCATATGACCACAATCCTGACAGGTGTCATCGAAAACCTCGAGATGTTCGCAATCGTAATCTTCCATTTTTTTTCCTAAAGATCCATTAAATGACTAAGATATTCAATCCTAAATACATTATCCGATCGATGTTTTTCAATACAAAAATGATTGACAATATCGTGAAATAGATTGGCAAAAATCTATCATGGGTGAAACTCACAATTATATAAGCCTCAAGGAACATGTATTGAATCCACGAATTACCAGAGAAATTAATGTTGAATGTACATACACCATGAGATTGATAGCCGAGTTCAACGAGTTAGGTGTTCTTCTTATTGAAGAGCCATCTTTCGAAGGAAAGTTCGAGCTAAGCTTAAGAAATGCAACAACTAATCCAATAGTCTTTCCCGCAGAATTTCAGCTAATCACAATCACTGTCAAGGACGATAAGATAATACAATGTATTGTTTATGATCCTCAGACCGATCTTGGATTTGTACATCCTAGTTATCGTCCATATGAATGTTTGTAAACAATCGATTTAATCCGATAGGATCAAATCATTTATAGAGAATAATCTCAGTATTAATTCTAAATGAATTCC
This sequence comes from uncultured bacterium, assembly GCA_937871845.1. Taxonomy (GTDB): domain Bacteria; phylum Patescibacteriota; class Dojkabacteria; order B142; family OLB20; genus JAJTYI01. The sequence continues at coordinate 2,708 of CALMQQ010000305.1, read as the reverse complement.
ATTCCATCCACAACTTCGATTACTCCACTCGTTGAGGCTATATGAGCCCTCAAGTCGCGTAAATGCGATTTGATCATTCGATGATTGGGGGTCAACCAATAGACAATTGGATCAGCAACACGCATAACACGACCGCGAAATTGTTCGAAGTTACTTGGCTTCTTCACACTATGAGCCATAATAATTGAGTCTGATTTTCGTCCTTTGAAGTCTTTACAAGCCGTAGCTTCATCAAAGCCTACTCCAATCTTAGAGAATGTCCCGATTAAAACATGAGAATCTTTATAAGATTTCTGATTACCCATAAAGGTGTCACATTCGATGCCTTCCTCGATTAATAGCTTCTTGAGTAGCTTACCATGCTCAATTAGTCGGGTTAATACTATAAACTTACGATCCAAATTGTTCTTAATAATACCTACAATAACTGCATTATACAGCTCATGTTCTGCTAAAGCGCTACATAAAGCCGGATAACTCACTCCCATTGCTCCTTGAATTTCTTTAACTTGAATGAACGGGAGTTGAACGTCGTAAACAGTGTACGGTACCTTAGCAACTTCAAAGATTCCATCTGATCCGGCTATAAGATGGCAAATTTCGTGAAGTCCATCATCACGTATTAGTGTTGCTGTTTCCAGGATCACATATCGGGGAAAGATACTTAATAAGGCCTTAACACGTGATGGAGTTGCTAGCATATGAGCTTCATCTATGATCATAGTCCCTATCATCTCTCTTATAAACTCAGGGATCTTTTCTACACGTGGATCTAAACAAATGATAATGTCTGGTATCCCCATATCATATTGGGAATCAAGATCTCTTGGGTTATAATTGAAATCAGAGTCATTCTCCCCTACAACCCATATCTTGGCGTCAGGCATTGCTGTAGAGAAGGTAGTGTACCACGACGCTATAAGCGTCGAGCGTGGTGCTAAAGCAATAGTCATAAGCCCTAAGTGATAGGCCAACCAACTTCCAATATAAGTCTTCCCAGAACCTGGTGGTAACCCTATTATAGTGCCCCCAGTGGAGTCAAGTTGCTTTAAACAGTCTATGGCAATTTCAACCTGCGACTTGTCATTACCTTGTGTTGGGGTATCACGTAATGTTGCTTTGTACTTCACCAAGTCAGGTATACCAGGGATCTCACGATGATCTAAGTGATCGTTGTTACGCTTAAAGCGTTCTTGAGCATAACGATAAGGTACACGAATGTACTTTATCGGACCTTGACCCAGATTACGAGTTTCAATGTGATAAACGCTAAAGCTAGTATCAGTCTTGGGAACATATCCAGAGATTTGTCCACGCTTCTTCATTGTCTCTAATTGAACATCAATGGGAGTAACAATTAGGTCTCTCATGATTTCTTCATGTGATTCTTTAGGTATTGACGAAAGCTTGATTCTGACTGCCATGTTTTACACTTTAGTTTGACCCTAAAGAGAGATCAAATAATATATCGTTCAAGTAATCTAATATGAAATCTTCATCCGAATCGATTTTATTATTCCGAGAATTCATCTAATCTAATGAACACCACTTTAAGCAATTAATTCTAAACAGAAATAAACGGCGTAATAAAAATCAATGGCTGTTTGCAATCTCTGTGATATTGCTTATTCTGATTTTGTACGTCACATGAAGACTTGTGAAGGTAAAGTCAAGTGTGACGATTGTGATGGGTTATTTTACGTCAAAGATTGCCACATGTCAGATAATAGCAATGAAGTTCGTCATCGGATTGTGACCTATACAATCGTGTGTAACAACTGTTATCGGGAGAATGAGCTTGGTGAAGAAGTCTCAGAAGAGGAATCAGAAGCTAGTGATTGCGATTGCTGTGGCGATGAATCTGGTTCAGAAGATCTAAACCCCGGGAATTAGATGTAGCCATGACTACATCTAATAATGTTTTGGTATCGAAGCCCAAATGACACCCTCCAAAGGAGTGATAACCTGGATGGGTATCAAGAACTGATGGGTCTCGAAACCATCAACGCTAGAAAGCGATTCACGGATACTACTGGGTGGGCAACCTGTTTCGTCATCATCAGAAATGTCCTCATAGTTAATCGCGTTGCGCGGATCAGCTGGAAACGAAGTCATGCAAGGTTTTCTGCAAACACCGATGAAAGAATTTTCAATTTTTGTATGTAAATCGTAGTTAGTAGATCATTGTAAACAAATAAACGAATAAATCGGTCTTTAATAATCACTATCCAACTGTAATTTTCTTCATAGACTGAGTGCTCACAACGATAGTTTTCATGAAAAAAATGACCCGAGTTAAATGTCGAGTCAAACATGATTTTTGTTAATTACAACTGGTTGTGATCATCAGATTCCGATATTTTAGCTTAAGTTTTGTCGAACATAAGCCTGTAACTCCTTTGGAACATCACGAAGAGCATCCCCATTACGTTGAACAGCAGCTAGACAAATTTCGGGTGTCTTTAACTCTGTTGGAACCCATCCAAGAGCATCCCCATTCTGTTGAACTGCAGCCAGGTAAAGTTCAGGTGTCTTCAACTTCTTCGGAACAAACCGGAGAGCATCCCCATACTGTTGAACGGCAGCTAGACAAATTTCAGGTGTCCTTAACTCTTTTGGGATCCGTTCAAGAGCATATCCATACTGTTGAACGGCAGCTAAACAAAGTTCAGGTGTCCTTAACTCTTCTGGGACATAGTAGAGAGCAT
>CALMQQ010000304.1 GCA_937871845.1 uncultured bacterium | reverse complement strand
AAGCCTCGAATAACAATATGATCCAGTAAATACCCCTGATTTTTCTTTTGCCAAATCTGTTCGTTCTAAATCACTTTTACTTCTAGCATTATTAACATATTTATCCACTGCATCTTTATTCTCGGAAGTGACAATCTCCTCTAAAATCGGATGTTCCGGAGATACAACCACAAAAGTTGCACCGAAATTAGTGTCTGGTCTGGTAGTAAAAACAGTAAGCATTTTCTCTGTTTGTTTTCCGCTCTTATCCAATAATGGATAATCAATCTCAATTCCAGACTTCTTCCCAATCCAATTCCTCTGGCCTGTTTTCACATCATCAACCCAATCTATATTATCTAGATTCTTTAATAATCTTGGTGCATAATCTGTAATCCTGAAAAACCATTGATTCATTGATTTTTTAACAACCTCGGTGTTACATCTTTCACAATGACCGTCTATCACTTGTTCATCAGATAGAACTGTCTTACAACTAGGACACCAATTAACATCTGATTCTTTGCGATAAGCAAGACCAGCTTTAAACAATTGAATGAATAACCACTGTGTCCATTTGTAATAATTCGGATCATAGGTTTCCAACTTCCTGTCCCAGTCAATCATGTTACCTGTTCTAAGCATTTGATCATAGTAATGTTTTTCTGTTCTAGCAGAGACTTTTCGTATATTTTCACCAATTTTTAATGCGTAATTTTCGCTATGAATCCCAAACCCATCGAGCCCAAAGGGTTCGAAAACGTCAAATCCCCTCATGGCCTTAAATCGACCATAAACATCGATCCCAGTAAAGGTATAGACAGATCCAATATGTAACCCCTCCGCAGATGGGTATGGAAACATCATTAAATTATAAAATGGCTTTTTAGAAGCATCTAGGTCAATTTTATTCACCTTATTCTCATGCCAATACTTCTGCCACTTCTCCTCAAGTTCTAAATGGTTATAATTTCGCATGTTGCCCACAAAGTAATATAAATGTTACGATTCAAACGTTTCACAGATAAAAAGTATACCAAAATTCACACCTAATTGGTATTAGTTAGTTAAAATTTATAACCAAAATGTACTACTATGACCAGAGGTGTTAATGGTGTAGTTCAGAAATAATTAAATTCTAATTTCAATCATTGGAAATATTTTGATACAAAGCCAGAATTTTATTCTTTAACAAACAAAATTATTCCCGCATATTCCCGCAAAGACCACACCCTCTTTATCCCTAATACTAGCAGTCTTCCAGGCGACTTGAAAATCTTGTATCAAGTTTAGCATCAAGACCGTATAAAATATTTCTACATTTTTCAATTTTCTTATTGACAGAAATTTTTGTATCTGCAAAGATTTATTAAGTTAATTTTTTGCACTTTTAACTATTTCAAATGTTAATTAATTTTTTAATCTTAATCCTCCTCACTCCTCTACTTAAACGGTTAACATATTTATCCGTTTACCTCATATCTAATTAAACAAGCTTGCACTTGTAACTATTAGAATCCCACCCTCTCGTGAGGGTGGGTTACTTTTATAGACCCTGAGTATTTTAATCCCGTTTATTATCTGGTAATAATTGCGGAGGAAATTCCTTAAAAGTTAATGTCGGGCATAAATTTATTATCCAGTTCTTTGTAATTTTATATTCCGAAACATAGACTGTATCGACACTTCCAAAAATCCTTTCACCCCAGCTGAATCCCAAAGCCTTCGCATAACCTTTCACAGTAGATTCATCAATCGACTCAATCTCAATAAACGGATTCAAGGCTGGCCAAGTATCTATGTCAAACTCTACATTATCAGTAGGAATGGCATATCGAATCCTCAATGTCTCCTGATATGCCTTCTCTCTAAGTCCGATAGCCTTTAAGAAATTACGCCCTTGTTCAAAGTCGTTGATTATTATTTCAATCTCCTCCATTCCATGAATTGAATTCTCTTTTACTCGCTTAAAAGACATAGTCACTTTGTTTCCCTCATCTCTAATCCTAACCCATGAATTTTTTATATGATTCGGAAGATTATAGGCACATCGCCTTAATAATATTTCATCGTGAATTTTTACAGCACCTATAGCCTCAAGTTTGGATATTACTTCTGTCTTATCTATGTTAAGAAATTTTGCTTCTATTTCCTTAGCCATAATAATTGTTGAATAATTAATTGAAAATCACTAGTTAATAAGCGAAATAATTAATATCTTTTATTTAGAACTCTTTAGAGGATACAATGGGGACCGATTGCCAATTCATTGCGCTTAAATTTGTTTAGCAAATTTATCACGCAATGGACCTGATCGGAATCGAACCGACAACCTTTGCTATGCCATAGCAACGCTCTAACCAATTGAGCTACAGGCCCAAATTCAAGGTGATTATAACATTTATCTGAGCCTTAGATAAGACTCTGGATTTACTCTTACGCCGTTTACGACTATCTCGAAATGGAGATGAGTACCGAAACTATACCCTGTATTTCCCATGTATAGAATACTCTGTCCAGCGGAAACTCTATCACCAACTCTTACGGCGTAATTATTCGTTCCGTGGTAGTATCTAGTCCAAATTCCATTACCATGATCAATAACAACGTGATTACCTTCTCCACCACTTCCCCATTGGGCTCTAATGACCGTACCGCTTGCAGCTGCATTTATCCAGCATCCACCATTCTTAGCCATATCAGCACCTCTATGCCATGAAGAATACCCTCTACTCCAACTCCAACCACCACAATTTAATAATGGGTGAACGAAACTTCCACTAGGGATGTTCACCGTTGTTGCTGGAGGTGCTGGATTGACACGAGGTTGATAAGCATAAACATACGGTCTTTTTGTAGGTGTTGGTAGTGGGATTTCTCCTCCAGGAATAAATATTTCCATTCCTTCAGTTAATACGGGATTACGATAATCGATTATGTTGCTATTAAGATCTAAAATGTCTGCAACGTTACCGCTATTCTTAGCAGCAATGCTTTCTAATGTATCTCCCGCTTTTACTTTCACAAAAGCACCATCAATTTCTGGAATTCGGACAACTTGGCCCACCTTGATGCTATCACTGGTAAGTTGGTTTGCCCATCGGATGGAGTTCGAACTAATCCCATAAAGTTCGGAAATCTGGGAAAGAGTTTCACCTTCTTGAACTTTGTGTCGAAAGATTCTGTAATCAACCTCGTCTTCGGATACAGAAGAAATTGATTCTGCAGTACCTGATTGAGAAAAAATATCTTGCCTTCCAATAACACCTGAAGTTAAATCTAAACCCTGAGTATCGTTAGCTGAAATGATATTTAATCTAGATGATACTCCAGATATAAGCGCTACGATGGTAATAACAGAGATTGTTAAGTGGAAACTTGTTCTATAGAAAGAACTCCTACCCCAGAACATTCTACGTATTGACCATGTTTTCAAGTCCAAAACAAGATCAATCAGATAGATTATGAAGACATAGCTAAAGAAAACTAATTGTCTTGTACGTGTTCGAAAATAACCAAACAAATGTCTAAAGAAGTTAGGCCTGATATTGGAAACTTTTAATGTGTCGGAACTCAAATTTGAATTCGTCATTTTAATGATTTAAGTGATAATCCTCTAACATTCTACACTATTTAAAGTTCTTCATGTAAAGTTGCAAGAAATTCGCTATTGGATTTTGTTTTTTTAAGTCTTTCCATTAGAAGACTAGCTGATTCTTTATCACCTAAAACATCTAACATCCTTCTTACTCTCCAACTTGAGTTCAAAACATCAGTCGAAAGTAAAAGATCTTCATTTCTAGTACTAGATGCCTTAACATCAATAGCAGGATAAATCCTACTCTGCGCTAGTTTTCTATCTAATTTCAATTCCATATTTCCAGTACCTTTAAATTCCTCGAAAATAACTTCATCCATTCTACTTCCTGTTTCTACCAATGCGGTTGCAATAATTGTTAAACTACCTCCAACTTCAAAATTTCTCGCAGCACCAAAGAATTTCTTAGGTGGAAAAATTGCAACTGGATCAAAACCTCCAGACAATGTACGTCCTGAAGGAGGTGCTGTGATGTTGTATGCCCTAGCCAACCTAGTAATACTATCCATAAGGATCATTACATCCTTTCCTTGCTCTACAAGCCTTTTAGCTCTAGATACAGCCATTTCTGCAATTCTTGTATGCATTTCAGGTGCTTCATCAAAGTTTGCTGCTATAACTTCTCCTTTTGTTGATCTTTCCATGTCAGTAACCTCTTCAGGTCTCTCACCAACAAGCAAAATCATAAGATGCACATCAGGATGATTTTTTGCTACACCGTCTGCAATTTCTAATTATCCCCTATATGGGGATATTATATTCGTAATAAATTTTCTAGTCAACATCATTCTGTTTTTATCATTTTGAAAAAGTTAACATATCTATATAGACAGACAATCTAAGTGCATTATATGGCCCCCGTCCTATTAAAGCTATTTCCCTATCATCTTGAATACCGATCATGGGATTTAACACAATCCATTTACTTCCATCATATACGACTTTATCCCCTACTTTAAAAGGATTCATGTTCAGCTCACTATTTGGTTGAGGATTTGGGATGTCGGGCATTCAAAAAACAAAATCGACCAATATCATACACTATCCATTAGACGTCAGCTAATAGTTTCCCTCTCGTATGTTTCTTTCGCTACATCCATAGATTTAATCCATTGATTGAATTTCCTTTTGAGGCAGACGAATCTTCCGTGGTGTTTTAATAATCAAAAGGGTTCCCGCAATCATAGAAAACGCTCCAGTGAAAGCGAACGCATAAATATATCCAAAAGTATCGCTTAATACTCCTAAAGCAATCGGAATCATAATAAAAGCTAGAGATCCGATAGCGTTCATCATTCCGAACAAGTGGTTCTTCTCTTTACCCAATCGCGCTCCTAAGTCACTAAAAACAGCATTATTAAGTGGATGGATAAGCAAATGCAAACATTAAACTAGATAGCAAAATTAACAGTCCAGTTAAATAAACAGATTCACGGGCAAAAACCAACATTGTCAAAATCAAACCACCAAAGATTAGGAATATTTGTGTAAGCTTTTTCTTGTTTTTCTTTATCATAAATTTGGAGAGCAGAAGAGATGCAATCAACGAAGGAATTGCATAAAGAACTATAACTATCCAATCCATCCCCTCTTCCCCCACTAATTGTTGTCCAAACAGTCCTCCGAATGTCCAATATGTTGCGAAGACACTTTGTAAAACAAACGATACGAGTAATACTTGCCACACCCTGCCGTAAAGCAAATCCCACATCTTGAATTCTTTAATTAACTTCACCAACTCTCTGCTAACACTTTTTATTTCAACATCTTCTTCTGATTTAGATTCTTGTAACATCAATATTACCAATGCCACAGAAAGCATCAAAAGAACTGCTACTGGATAAGCCAATCCACCTGCCACCAAAAGAGTTGACCCTAATATTGGGGCTATTACCTCCATCATGCTGATTAATACAGCTAATAATCCCCAATCTTTTGTGAAATTTTTGGTTTTATCGCTTTCGATAATGTAGTTTTGCTGCGAAAAAGCTAAGAACTCATAATAAACACCCCAGGCAATACTCGCTAGTACAAAAAACCCGACAAGATTAAATAACTCTCCAAAATACGAAAGTACAGGGAATAAAAGCGCCATTAGAGCACATGCTATTAATAGTTGTTTCGAGTTCTTACGTGAGATTAATGAGGGAAAGATAAAATCACAAATCAATCCTGTAATTGAAGATAACGCCATAATTATTCCCATCAAAGTGTTCGAGCTTAAGCTGTCTTCTACTACTATCGGAAAAACATAGCTCATAGTCCCATCTGCAATGATTATCAGAAAGAAAGACAGGAAAAAGATATTGAGCGGTGAGCGCGGAATTGAAACATTTTTTAACTTTGGATGTAACCTCATTAATTCGAAATAAGTGATTGAGATTATTGTATATTTAAATCAGGGTACAATCAATTTGTTAAATTGTTAAGTTTATTATCAAAACATCAACAAAAACCGCACTATTTAAGTGCGGTTTCAAATTTTAATAATTTCCAACTTACACTACAGGAGTTGTGGGTGTAGAAGGTGCCTCTACTTTACCTGGTGTGCCAGCCTTATCTAATGTCTTTCGGTAGAAGAAGTAATAATAGAAGGCTACGAAGTTTACAAATATAACAAGAAGTAACCAAACCATTTTGTCATTTTCAGATTTCCAATTTTCCCGCTTCAAAATATCGATAATTGATAACACCCAAATAATTGTAATTGTGAAAGCAATGACAATAACTAAACAGATGAAGGCAAAAAACAATATCGCCCCTACTCCACTCATCTCTTCTCCACTTGATGTTGTTGTGTCATATTCATACAAAAAATCGTCTTGAACTCTTATTGCGAAAGCATTTAAAGGCGCAACTAATGCCATTATGGCAGTCAAAGCAGAACCTGTTAGCAATTTAAATTTCTTGCTCATTTTAAATATTAATAAATAATAACTGATGTTAACGCTAGATTAGCTCGATGTCAAAAACCATCTACTCACTTTCTTTTGTCCAAATCTTTCTTGGTAACGAAGTAGTAATAAAACTGTGCTAGAGGAACGAAAATTATCAGCAATAACCACATTACTTTGTCATTTTCCTCCTTCCAATTTTCTCTCTGCACAATATCTATCAATGCCATTATAAAAATGACAATAGAAAAGATAATCAGAAGACCAACCAAACAGTTGATGATTGATCCAATCAACATGAAACCAAGATAGCCAGCCATCATCGTACCTAATAGTGGATCAATTGATTCTGCGGAAGATTGTATGTTTATTATTAAGTCACTCATATTTTTGATTAATAATTAAAAATAATATTAATTTACTTGAACAAATTTAAATTCGTCCATTACGAAAGCTGCGGTTGTGGTCTCAATTTTCTCGAAGATCACAGTATTGTCTCCCTCAAGTAGTGTAAAAGTAGATATTTCTACCCATTTCCATCCGTCAATTTCCTGACTCACATGGTTATATTGTCCAACTTGGCTAGTGTTCACGGTGACTTTTGCGTTTCGCGCACCATCAAGGTGAAGACCGTCATCATTGATTTTAACCCATAATTGATACTGACCAGGAACGGTAGTTTCAACTACATAAGTTGCAGTTACTCCACCATCAGCTAGATACGCCTCTTTCCCTCGAGCGGATTCACCGATATATGATAGGAAAACATCCCCACCCAAAAGACCATCACCTGCTTCAACAACTATACTACCATCTTCGTTGGGCTCATTAGTAGGTAAAACTCCAAGATCGCTATTCGTAACATCTTCTTCTGTGGTAGTTTCTGTCTCGTTTGATTCTTTTTGTGTTGTTAATTTATCTGTAATAAATGGTGCCGATACAGCAACAACCGCTGTGGCTATTAATAATCCATAAAAGACAAAGTAATTGCTTAAGTCTAATAATTTCAAACGAGGC
>CALMQQ010000303.1 GCA_937871845.1 uncultured bacterium | reverse complement strand
ATCAAATTTTGACATTTTATTATGCACAAACTGTAGTACAAAACAGACCTGGTTTAACTATAAATGTTCAAGGTAAAGGTGTAATGAGTGCTGATCAATATGTTGCTGGACTTGGGGAAATTCCTAGCAAAGCATGTGGAACAGCAGAGCAAGCTGCACAGAACCCAAGTAAATATGTAGTTGGAACTCCTGCAACTGATAACTGGAATTGTTGGCCAGAAGAAGCTATAAAAGCGCAAATAATCGCAGCAAGATCTTATGGTGTTACCTCGAGTCAACCAATTTGTACTACCGCAGCGTGTCAGGTTTATGTGGGAGGGAATGCAAAACAATGGGCAGCAGACGAAACGAGTAATATGTATGTTGTTTCGGTTGGGTCGACAAAAAACAATCAAATTATTAATGCTTTGTATTCATCTGATAATAGTCAAGGTTTCGGTACCGCAAATAACGATACTGTATTTTCAAACTTTTCAGGAGTTGGAGCACCTTATTCATACTTTCGTAGCGTAAATGACTCAAGTATTTCAGTAAGTGGTGGATGGAGGGATTGGACTTGCAGAACCAATAGTTACTCAATGGATCAACTCAATCAATTTTTTGAATATGCCAAAACTTATGGTTCCTCCTCAACATTCATGACTAACTTGAAAGATAGCGTAGGAACGGTAACAAATCTTACATTTGAAAAAGATCCTTCACAAAGAGTAAAAGTAGTTCAAGTTGTCGGAACGAACGGTACAAAACCTATGGCGGGTTGGTTATTTAAAGCGATTTGGAATGCATGGATAAATAATTCCAAACCTTCCGGACAGACAGATTATATCTATAGTATTACATGGAATTTCCAAAAGCACGAGTAATCCAAAATATGTAAATTTGATAGACTTTTGTTTCCCACGTTGTTAGAATTTAGTGTTTAAACACTATTCTCTATGCCTCCAAGAATTCCGGACAGTCTGTCCACTATATTACCAAAAAGAGAACGCAAATCTCTTGGAGCACTTCAGGTATATCCAGAACATGTTTCTTTCAATTCGCAAGATCCAGGTGAAAGTATCTATATCTTGATGAGAAGTCACATTGCAGTTAATGTGGGATGGGTTATTCGATTTTTCGTAGGTTTATTAGCCCCAATTGTTCTTACGATTTTAGTGATGTTCTTCAATTCAGTCTTAACATCCAGAGGAATCCCCCCAATCGAGATTAGTGACTTGTTGCCTGTCTCTAATTGGTTAATGATAGTGTTATTTTATTATTCATTAGCTGTTTCATATGCATTAGCTAATTTCCTCGACTGGTATTTTGATGTATATCTAGTAACTAATCTCAGAATTCTACATGTGGATTTCAGAGTGTTTACAGGGAAATTTGTTGCCGAAGCTGCACTAGTCAATATCGAAGATGTTTCAACTCATATAATCGGATTCTTACCATCGTTTTTTGATTATGGTGATGTGCTTGTCCAAACAGCTGCTGAGAAAGCGAAATTCAACTTACTTTCCTTGCCAAGTCCAAGCTGGTTCAGGGATGTGATAACTGATTTATCGAATTTGGCAAAAGGCAAAAGAGAAAGAAGTTATGGTAATCATGCTGATACTGTCTATGAAGCACCTACAATGATGGAAGAGGAAGAAGGAGGTGAGCCATGATTTTTAATTTTTCACTAGGAGATATTGCTTTTGTAGTAGGTAAAATTACAATAGTAGTGTTCATGTTAATTCACATACTTGCGATAATAGTTCTGATTAGACAGTCGGTTCTTGCAAGCAGAGTAGTAGTAATCGATGGCAATCGCAAAGTATTATTATTTGCGTATGTGCATGTTATACTATTGGTCGCAATATTATTACTAATCATATTACTGCCCGAAATATGAACGAATCTGTCTCACGAAAATTCTACTTTAGCAAAGACATCCAAAAAGGATTTCTTGCTACTGTCTATAATTACAAACCCCGAAACGAAAACATCCTCGCTCGAAAAGGAGAAGTTTTTGCTGTCCTTCGTTTAAAATCAGATCCCGATTTTGACTTGATTACCGCTGGGGGGATTTTGTTAGATTATTTCCATGAAACATATTTCGAAATACAAGAATCCAGTACATTACTGGCATTAGAAAAAACTGTTATTTCGTCTAGTAAACATCTAGCCAAACTTATTGATAATGACAACAAGGTTGGAAAGACTGGCATAGAAATGGATTTGATTGCGATGTCAATCGTTGATAATGTCGCATATTTTGTTAATGCTGGTTCTTCCGCATTGAAAGTGTTGCGTGAAGGAGAATTAGTAGATATCAAATCTGCGCTTAAAGACCCGAGTGGAGAGGGTATGGTCGAAGTTGCAAGTATGGAGCTAATGCCTGACGATCGGATTTTAATCAGTACAGAGGCAGTTTCTAAGTTATTGAAGAAAGATGAGACTGAGAAATTATTAAACGAGTTTGAAGTCGACGATTTTCCAAAAAAAGAAAAAAATAGCTACGAACACGCATTGATGATTGTTGGTTATAAATTGGGTGAGAAAATAGAAGAAAAACTTTTGAACACTGTAGATCCTGATGAAGATGATAAGACTTTGGGTGAATTAATTGCTTCCGAGAATGAAGAAGTTCTTGTCGAAAGTGAGTTTTTGGACGAACCTGTAGTTACCTCAGATGTGCCTTCAGCCACGGAAGATGCTGATAATCCTAATCAGGATGAACCACTAGTGGAGACAGATGAAATAAAAAATGAGGAAATGGAAATACAAGAAAATACCGAAGATATCGAAAAATCTCCTGAAGATGTTGTGAAAGAGGATGATAGAAAACCGCTCACAATCAAGGAAGAAAAAACCTATAAAGTATTGTTAACCAAGCTTACCAACAAATTAAAGCTACTCCCCAAGAGAATTAAATCCTCTATGAACAAAACTCAACCGGAGTTGGTGCCATCTAGACAATCGCCTGATAAACCTAAGCAAAAGATGATAATAATTGTCTTAGTATTGTTTTTACTAAGCGGGGCGCTTTATGTGGGAGTTCGACAAGCTGTAAAAAATAATACTGAAAAGGTGCAAACAGAAGAAGCACAAGTATCGCTAGAGGTTTTGACTCAGAAAGTCGAAACTTTAGAAACTTTGGTTGCTGAGATCAAACTGAACGATAGTACCGAGAAAAGACAACAAGGAATTAATGAAGTCGCTTTAGCTAGAGCGGAAATCGATAAAGTGAAAGATTTCGAGCAAGTGAAAACGGAAGTGGAGGCATTCTCAGCAAGAGTTCAAGTAGCCGAAGATTATTTCAATAGAATCGTCCCAGTTAGTGAAGACAATAAGCTTGTCGATGTGGCAAGTTTCTTCCCAGATGCTTCTTTAAGTGATGTTGCATTTTCGAGCACGAAAATTTTCTTATCAGATAGCGGATTGGGAAAAATTTACTCTGTAAATTTTGATGGTACAGACTTACAGGAAATCGTTTCAGATTTGACAAATCCAACATCACTTACAGTTGATACACAAGGCAAAGTATTTTTCTTGGATGATTCATCTGAAAACAGAATTGGTATTTTCGACCCGACGACAAAAACAACAAAAAGACTTGCAGGAACATCTACATCGCGTATAGGTGAAGTTGGTTCGATAGAATTCGCGGAGATTTCAGGAGGGAGAGTATATCTAGTCAATAAAACAGATAAAAAAGTCATGTATCTTGAGAAGTCAGGCGACAACTACGGATTGCCTGCCTCTCGTTTCGAGCTTGCAGAACTTGCAACAGGAAAGGACATCTACATAATCGATAACAAAATATACGTTTTAGCTGAAATTAATCAGGGTTTATATAGGTTCTTAAATGGTCAGGATGATTCACCAGAGTTGATTGGTTTACCTGAGGGTGAGGATATGAACAAAAGTACAGGAATGTTTGTAGATGGAACCAATATTTACTTCACAGACCCTGAAAACAAAAGAGTGGCAGTGTTTGATAAAGGTGTTCAGACAGCAAAATTCAAAGGTCAATACAAATCGAGAGATGGAGAGATGTTTGGAGA
>CALMQQ010000302.1 GCA_937871845.1 uncultured bacterium | reverse complement strand
TTATCATTTCGTCGACATCTTGATATTCGCCAATGTCTATCGCTAGTGTTTGAAGTCCAACTTTTTCCGCAAGTTCGAGAGATCTCAGAAGCGCTCTTTGACCAGCACTGTCTGTATCAAAAGATAGATAGATTTTCGTACAATAACGCTTTAATAGTTTTAGCTGATCTTCGGTGAGAGCGGTTCCTAGAGGTGCAACTATGTTTTTCACACCTGCCTGATAAGACGAGATAATATCAATATTTCCCTCAACGATTATTGCGAAATCCTCTTTTCTCACAGTCTCTTTTGCTTGATACAATCCGTATAGAAGCTTACTTTTGTTGTAAACGGGAGTTTCGGGCGAATTTAGGTATTTGGGTCCTTTCTCGTCCTTATCAATCGCTCTGCCACTAAACCCGACAATTTCACCCTGATGATCCATAATCGGGAACATCAGACGATTCCTAAATTTGTCATAAATTCGGTTGTTTTTCTCAACCAATAATCCCCAATCAACAAGATCTCTAAGCTCAAAACCTCTCTTCAAAAGGAAATTCTTAAGATTTTCAAAACCAACGGGAGCGAAACCAAGTTTGTAGGTTTCGATAGAGTGAGCTGTGAGTTTCCTCTTTTTGGCGTAATCGCGAGCAATTTCGCCGTTCTTATGTTTGGTCAGAAGATAATTGAAATATTGGGCTGTTAATGTGTTTGCCTCAAGGATTTTTTGTTTTTTAGCGCGTTCTTTAGCTAATTTAGGGTTGGTATTTTTGACAAGTGTGATACCCACTCTTTTGGCAGCATTTTCCAATGCGTGTGAAAAGTCTAGTCCTTCAATCTTTTCAAGAAATTTAATCGCATCACCACCTTCGCCACAACCAAAGCACTTAAACATACCAAGCTCAGAATTTACCGAGAAAGATGGTGATTTCTCTTGATGGAATGGGCATAGTCCAAAATAGTTTCGACCGGATTTCTTGAGCGAGGGGACATATTCCTGGACAACTGAAACTATGTCCAGTCTTTCTTTTATTTCTTCAATTTGGCTTCGATCTGACATTATTCAGGCTTTAATATGCTAATTTTAGCACGTGCACAAAATGTTGGGATTAAACACAGCGAGAAATAGAATATAAATTGATAATCAGCTATAATCTGGAGTTATGGATAAAGATAATCAATCAAAAAAAGTGGCGTTCTACAAAGATTCCACACATAAATTACTTGAACCAAATGCTTGGGATAAATCAAAGGTCGTAGAGACAGAAATCTCTCGTATTTTGTCGGATACGTTGAACAACTGGAATAATGAAATCTCAGATTCTGAAATCCAATTATCAATCCCAACAGAGCGGACCCATGGTGACTTTATGACCAACGTGGCTTTTCAATTAGCAGGGAAATTACATAGAAATCCGAAAGAAATCGCAGGTGAGATTATTGCAGAACTAGAAAAATCTACCGAACTGAAAGAATTCGTTGAGAAGATTGAACAAGCTGGTGCAGGGTTTATTAATTTCAGAGTAAGAAAATCAGTATTAATCGAACTTGTTAAAAATACTGTGAGTGATATTAATGGGCAACTTGGAGTTCTTAAAGGGAAGAGAATCATGTTCGAGTACGGTCATCCTAATCCTTTCAAAATGATTCATATTGGCCATTTACGGAATTTTGTACTTGGAGAATCTTTGATTAGAACGCTTGAATATTTGGGGGCAGACGTAATTAGAACGAATTATCAAGGTGATGTGGGAATGCATGTTGCAAAATCTGTGTGGGGAATGAAAGAAAAATTAAAAAACGAAGGATTAAAAATTGAAGAAGTTTCGGAGTGGAGTTTGGATAAGCGAGTGAAATTCATAGGAGAGGCATATGTCCTGGGAGCGTCTGCATACGAAAATGACGAAGTTAAAAAAACCGAAATCCAGCAAATCAACACTGCAGTTTATACGGTTGTTCAAGGAAATCTAATCAAGAAGACGGGTTGGGAACCTACGAAGAAATATTCCGATTTCCTCACTTCCGAAATCAATCTCGATGAAATAAGAAATCTTTGGGAGCTTGGGAAAAAGTGGAGTTTAGACGAATTTCATAGAATATACGATATGTTGTATTCGAGCTTTGATCGTGAGTATATGGAATCCGAGACTTTGTACGAAAGTGACATAGCTGTCAAAGAAGCCCTAGAAAAAGGCGTTTTGGAGAAAAGTGAAGGTGCTGTGGTATTCAAGGGGGAGAAGTACGGACTCGATACTCGAGTGTTTATTAACTCTTTGGGATTGCCCACATATGAAGGTAAAGAGCTCGGATTGGCAAATCTGGAATTTACAGATTTTGGAGAGATTGATTTATGTATTCACAACGTTGCGATTGAACAAATTAGCTTCTTTAAGGTCACGTTTAAAACCGAATCATTATTAAATCCAGAAAAATTTGCTGGGAAACAGTACCATAATGCATATGAATTCGTAGGACTGAAAAGCGGAAAAATGTCATCACGGAAGGGTAGTGTGGTTCTTGCGAAAGATATTATCAACGAAGCGAAAGGAATGCTGAAACCTTACTTGGAAAATCGTGATATGTCAGAAAGTGAGAAGGAAGACACATTACAAAAGATAGCGGTGGGTGCTATTAAATATTCGTTCTTAAGCATAAGTGCCTTTAAATATCTAGCATTTGATTTGGAGACAAGTGTCAATATGGAAGGGAATTCTGGTCCTTATGTTATGTATACATTCGCCCGAGCAAATAAAATCGTTAGAGATGCGAGAAGTCACTTTGAAGAAGGTGATTTATCTTTGTTGACGAATCCAGAGGAAGTCGATTTGATGAGAGTATTGGCAACTTTCCAGACACAGGTAATCGAAACAGCTAAAAACCTATCCCCGAACACGCTATGTAATTATGTTTATGACTTGGCACAAACTTTCAATGTGTTCTACAAAAAATATCCAATTCTTACGGAGAAAGACGAAAACATTAGGGATGCAAGGATTAATCTTACAGAAAGTACAGCGAAAGTTCTTCGAAAAAGCTTAGAATTATTAGGTATCAAGACGGTAGAGAAGATGTAAGGGGCGCACTAAATAGTTTTTTCCGAATGTCTATTTTTGAAAGAATTTACTATCATACCT
>CALMQQ010000301.1 GCA_937871845.1 uncultured bacterium | reverse complement strand
TTTAAAACTCTTAATTAAGAGTTTTGTGCAGATTTTGATCAACTGTTGTTAGCCTCAAACCAACGACCTAACCCTGCCCATCAAGCTTGCGACCTTTTTCTTTCGAATGGTCAGCTGAGTGAACATCATATCAGCCTTGATTTGACTCCCAGAAGGTATGCTCTTCCGATACTCGCTACAACAAGCGTCTGAAAGGGCTTGAACACTAGCAATTTCAGAGAGCGTTCGAGCCTTCAGTCGCTTTCCCTCAGGAGTATCCGGATGGATACTCTTAAGATAAGCAACGTCAGCGGTGTAGTCAACGAGAGCAGACATTTGGCTTGCTCGCAAGTTATTATTAAATGTAAGACGAATCGAAAAATCAATCTATGTCATAGATTGGTAAACTGTCGCTGTCATAGATTGGTAAACTGTCGCTGTCATAGATTGGTAAATTGTTGTTGATATGAGTCGAAAGGTTATCGGATGAATTTTGTGTCTCCAAGAAATAATTGTTGACAAACAAACGGATATCGTCACATCTACATTCAATCAATCCTAACTGAAAAAGTAAGGGTACACTAACGTCATTAAGTGTGTGTAAAATTGTTAAAGATTCTTGTAATTTTTGCCCAAGCTTTGCAATAAATGATGCGTCCATCAAAACCGTAGTTAATGCTGGATCGGTTCCGATACCAATACATATATAAGATGCTAAATCTAACAAAGAAATTATCTTGAATTGTTCAGTTCTCGTTTCTACAATCTGCGAATATTCCGTTGGAACAATAATCTTCGAACTATGTTCGATAATGGCTTGTTCAATAATGTCCATGGTTCGATCGAAATTATCATTAAGACCTTTTGGGATCGTCCAAAGATATCCCCAATATCGTTGATAATAAGCAAGATCCATTAACAATTATTTTTGTTATATCATCACTCATTACTACATCTATGTAAATGTTTGTTACTAAACAATATCTAGTAACTCTCGGAGACCATCGTAACTCACATGATGTCATGAGCATCGTCTGCAAGAACACCGGAAGGGTTCACGGCATGATACTTCCTGATATCAGAGATAATCATGCGATTGACCTTCCCTTGAACTGTCACGCGAGTAGTCACCTCGGTGGTAACACAATAGCGATGATCGAGGCGATCGCAAACGGCTCCGGCAAAGACTTGACCCATCGCACCAATCGCTACGAGCGATGGTTCGACGTTCTCATTGTAACTCAACTTCCCAGGAGGTTCTGTCGGCATATGCAAATGCATGTCACGAGCTGTACGATGTAAGAGCTCCGGATCTGCAAGAGCAAGCCGCATCAAGTATGCCAAAGCGTCTCGGGTGGCCGATTCAGTGAACTCAACCGCCGCAGCTGCGGGACCAACCTCCAGCTGCTCTTGAACAGGGCTAAGAGGGGCAAGAGTGTCGGTAGACTCGTCACAACACGATTCTTCGCAAGGGGCAACTGCAGGGACTGTGACAGTCAGCTGATCCGCAGTTACAGTCAGCTGATCCGCAGTTACAGTCAGCTGATCCGCAGTTACAATCAGCGGATCCACAGACTTAGCAACAGCTGTGACGATCTCGCCAGCGACGATCTTTATCGGTAACTCGACAAACGGCTCAGTCGAAGCAGAGCCGATAAATGAGTGGGCACACGGAAGGCTAGGGCGATGCATATTCACAAACAGCACATCTTATTATGGACTTGGCCAGTATGTAAGTAATCAATTTATGTGATTATTGAGCGCTTTACACTCAATATGTTTGTATCTATCGAGAACCGCTACTAAAAATGTGATCAAACCTACCAGACTAATCTGATAGATCATACACCTAACGCCGAAGCGACTGGAGGGCTGTAGCTGCCCAAAAACTTGATCAACTCTGAGTCTAATCAAGTTAAACATTATGTGGCTTGGTTTTCGCCACAAGAAGGAGCCGAAGCTCCTTCTCATAGAGTGTTTTTGTTTCTTATATCAGAATTGGGCGCATTTTAAACAAAACTCTTATATAAGAGTTTTGTATAGATTTCTATCAACAGTTGTTAGCCCTTGATATATTTGTGAATAATACTCACTAAATAGTCATTTAAGGGCGATTCTTCTTCGCAGAACTTGGTTATCACACTAACACGCTTAAAGAGTAAATATTTAGCCCCAGCAATGTTAAGAAACCCGTTCCTAAATGCAATGTTCAGTTGTTCGGTTGTGAGTCCGGCGTCTAGATATTCATAAACTTTTTGGAAGGCCTTATGTCCAAGGCCTAATCCCATCTTTACGGCAATAGTAACCAGTTCAGAATCAGGTTTATAAATTTCTCCCGAATGGACGTTAATATAATATCCAGATATATCAAGGGTTATGGGAGATCTTTCATGAGAAGACAATGAGGTTTCATCATCGTTAATTGATAATCTGGCTACGGTAGCGGCCTTGTAGTAAGGTTTTTTATGCATCTTGAACTCAAAGTGTTTCGATACCTCCTCCCATTCCGTGGGTGTACAAACGTATTGTTTATTGGTATCGAACAACCCTCTCTTATTATGATATGGAAGTATACCAATGCTTGCCAGTTTAGATTGGTACTTATAATATGGACACGGATCACGATCGTATGGTAGAATCTTGATATCTGAGTGTAATCCGTTAAAGTAGTTTCGTAGTTCAGTGTTAATATAGTTATGTCGATGATCGCTGAGAAATACATCAGTTAGGCGTTTTCCAGATAATTCCGAAAAAGGCTCCATTGTTATCGGATCTTCATCGTTGCTTCCTAAGAACTTAAAAACTGAATCGCCTTCAGGTTTCATTGTTAGCTTGACCCAAGCAATAACTTTATCAAGTAAGAGAGTCTGGCAGTTGATATACTCTTTTAGATGGGCTTCGGTGGCCAAATCAACTGAATCGAAGCTTTTGTAGCCGATAGTTTCCGCAAATTTATCTGCTGCTGTAATCTTCTTGGTCAGGACGTCTGATACATGAGGGAAGATGTAAATCTCTATCTTAGGATCATAATGAACCTTCATCAAGATATCGAAATCTACTTTACCTTCAAAATATTCATTGAAGTTGAAAAAAATCCAAAGCAATCCAGCCGCCCCCGGAATCAACTCAGTCAGCGTCTCTGAGTTAATGCGATCGAATTTATGACTGACTATTGGAAAGTCACGATCAGCAATAATGCTAATATTAGGGCGGTTCTTAATAAAGATAGTGTTTGGAGAAAATTTGCTATTAATACATTCGAATCCTAAGATCTTAGTCAAAACAGTGTTGTATTCTGAATCAGACTCATGATAAACATGATATTCTTTAGTTATCGATTCGAGTACTGTAATGATTTCCATCAAATTATCCTTGTCGTTCTGGATTACATACCAAAGTTTAGTGAAAGGATCTAGTTTCACCAAATCGGGATATTTATGACTAAGAAGTTCATTACAATCCTTACTATCAAGGATATGACATGACTTTGGGAAATTGTTAACTAATACATTGATCTCGTCAAGGGCTTTTCTATTAACTCGAATGGGCATTCCATTCCCAGTAACGTAATATTCATTACCAAAGTTAACATCTGAATCGCCAAGGCGAAATCGAATAACATTTAGCATAATCGATCGTCTAAACGAATTTACAGGCAACTCAATGTTTACTAAGGGATATGACATGACATTTTTATTACTGGTAATCAGTGAAATGCTAGAATTCATCAACTCCTGATAAGACGATGAACTGCAAATCCCGTGAGCGATAGAAATGTTGAGAGAATAAGCCGTTGTGCGGAGACATTGTTCAACATATAAACCGATTGGTTTATATCAAGGATGTCAATTCTAAGCTATCTTTGTGTCCAATTTGAATAGGAAGTAACCAAGCATACTTTTGTCTCTGACGTATTGTCGAGCGCGCATATCTCGGGAGTTTGTATGAAAGGAAATCCCATATTCTCCTTCTCAGACTTATAAAGTTCTCCATTTGTAAAGAACTCTTGAATGTAAATCTCTGGAGACTTATATTTATCATCACCCACTGCCACGATTGGCACACCTTTTTCGAATTCGAACGACTCCAATGTTATTGCCATAATCACGAAAGCGTTTGTAATGAGGAAGGGTAAATCACAGGATTAATCTAAATCAAGCCCAACACTAATAGCTCATAAAGCATTAATGCATCAGCTAACGCGATATGCGCAGTTAGGTGTGTCTGTGTTTCTAATGGAACTAAGCTTAATAATGTATACAACTCTCCAAGTCTTGGGGGCATATTACCAGCTTCAAATGAACCATGTTTTAATGCTTCTACTCTAGCTCGAGCTCCTAAATCAACAATGTTGACCTTGTAAGTCTTCGAGTACCAAATGACATCAGCATCAGCTAAGTAATGATACAATGTTGGAGAAGTTTCGGGCAAAGTTAATGACTCCGCAATCTTAAACCGTCGTGGTAATGTTATTGTCGATGTCTCGAAGCATCGCTTTGGTAGTTTAGTCCATTCGAGACCAAACTCGAAGGCTTGTTTTGATGAAGGTCTAGGTGTATCAATGAAAGTTGAGAAGATATCATAAATATTAACCATTCCAATTTCGAAGACCTCTTTCGATCCCATGTTAAACTCCGTGTCAACACTATATGACTTCTCAGGGATCTCTTCCTTCGGGGCAGTAAACAAACCATTGTCAATCAAGTAACTACGTCGTTGTTGCACCAATGTATTGTGATACCATAACAAGTGGAAGCATCGTAAGAGATACTTCCAAGATTCGACATTACGATTACTAGTAACCTCATAGATCTTCCCTTCTGTTAGGGAAACTAAGAACACTGTCTTTCCTTCATCAAGATTATTCGTTCCTGCGTAAAGCATAACAAAATACAACCACGCTTGAAGAACATTACGTTGACTCTGGGTAGGGGTGGTACCACCCCTACCCTGATAACCAGAACCGCAAGTTTTGAGTTCGTAAATATTTCCTTCAGGATCGATATAATCAACTTGTCCATGGAAGTATTTGTTGACGTTCATCTGAACTTCCACACTACCGCCTTCAATAATCTTGATAAACTCGGGATCATAGTCCGGAAGACTATGATCGAAGGCTGGTCGATCGAAGAATTGAGCGATCTCTGAGTCATTGCCGCAAATAAACAAACTGTAACATCGTGAAATGTACTCCCATTCGTTGTAAGTGATACTATCAAAAGGCTTTCGACAAATACTACGAATCATACTAATAGTTACGACATCGGGTTGAAAATCAGTGACTAATGTTTCTGTACCTCGTTCTTTACCAGAAATGATCTTACTCTTAGCCTTGTCCGAGGCTATTTGTTGCTTCGATTTGATAATGTAATTGTTAGTCAGCAAAGGTTTGAACATTGTTAGTAAAGTATTTGGATTAAGAATCGTCTGGAAGCGCAAAGCTAACAAGATCCCCCACAACTGCTTACTAATATATTCAGGTCGGACAGGTTTTGTCCAATTGGGGATATCAATGGTGTTACTTACCGTGGCGCTGAAGCGATTGATAGTCATAAACTTAGAGAAGCTATGATCATCAACAAGTTCTGTAACGCTAAAGTGAGGATGCGAGTCTTCCTGAACCGCTTTAAATAAATCTTCAGCGGTGATTGTTTGTTGATCCAAGATGATCTTGTGATCTTCAAGAAGATCTACATCTTCAGGATCAATACCACGAGGAACTGTAAACTTAACGCCGCTAGGGGCAGCGTGATAATCAGGGATCATGTACCACATTTGTCGTTTAGCTCGACTATGAGCCACATAAATCAATGATTCTGCATCATCATGTGGTACCATTCCAAATGTCTTTGGATAACCTCCCATACCAAACAAGATCACATTATCAAATTCTTTTCCTTTAGCTGAAGCAATGGTTAAGAATGCTACAGCATCTGCAACAAAAGCCCCGTCAGATCGGAAATAACAACGAATTCCATTAGCCCGAAACACCGTAGCAATGAAATGGGCTGTAGCAGCGGTCTTATTGTTTCGATCAACAGTGTGGCCAATAACAGCCCATTGACCTGGATTGCCAGACTTAAGAATTGCGTCAACAAGTGTGCCAATGTTAGATACACCGATGATATTGCTTGGTTCCGAGCCACATGATGGTTCCAGCGACGACATCTCTTGGTTCGTTGATGACGACATCTCTGGGTCCGTTGATGTCGTAAGCGTCACATGAAGTGACGGCCGACGCTCGGACAACTTGTTCACAATCTCCAAGATCTTTGGGTTGTTATCAAAGCGATAACTAACCGTTAAAGGAACTTGAACAATGAATGGATTTCCATGAACAGTCCAAAGTTGTGAGTACCATTCTCCTCGAGTGCCGTTAATTCGTTGGCGCGGATCGCCGAACAAAGTTAGCGTTTTGGCTTCAACGACGGCACAAAACTTGAGGATAAGTTCGCCTCTCAACGAGTCAATATCCTGACATTCATCAACAATAACATGCTGATAGAAAGTTCCTCGAGAAGGATGATAAAACTTGATAGCTGAAACATTGTTAATGGCAAGTCTAATGGCCTTATCATGCTCTGTTTCAGTGGTCGTTTCGTTAATTCTAGCGGCAAGAGAATCGACTGTTGCGACAGTGATATTCTTTTCCCATTTCTTTGCATTACTACCGCTACCAATTTTACCATAAGTTCCAGGATATTCATGCAATCGACGATAGTTCTCTTTAATAGCTTCATTGGTATATGAAATCAAGAGCACTCCTTCATTCATATTCTGTATAGCCAACGAATTCGCAGTTGTTGTCTTACCAGTTCCAGGACCAGCATTAACAACAATAATCTTCGTCTCTGGATCGCCATGCTTGTAGCTAGATACGTGCTTAAAGACGCTCAGCTGATCTTCATTAAAGCTTCGTGGGTTACGAATACCATTAAAGTCTGAGTCCTTCAATCCTAGTACATATCTAAACCATGATAACAAAAGTCGATGACTCTTGTTAACTGGTAAGAATGACAATGGAAAAGGAAATGACATCCGATAACGTAATTCGAGCATTGTTCGGAGTTCTGTAGGAGTGTAACTCGTAAGATACTCTGACAATTCGATCTTTGAGTCTATCCATTCTCCCGAGATATCAAACTCTTCTGGAGTAATGTTTCCCAATTTCTTTGTCAACTCAGTCTTTGTTATCGTTGAGGGAATGTTAACCTTCTCATCATTGACAAAATGACGATGCCAATAAATGAAGGATAATTCATAGAGTTCTATCTTGCCCATTTTTGTAGAATTCTTAATATCTGAATTTAACAGTCAATTTAGAAATTGAATTTTGCCGTATCGGCGTAAAAATAATAATATTGCCATGTCTGTACTGTCGCTTCCACACGTCCGTGGTGCCATCTCTATTATTCGTGAAGCAATTCTAGCTAACAATATAGAGATCGCAGCTCTTACGTATTCAACGATCAATTGGCTCGCGCCTTGTGCTTGGCAAGTTCTGTGTGATAGTGTCGGAGGAAAGGAACTCGCGTCGATGCTTATCACGAAGAGTCGTTTCCATACAGGCCCGTTGGACAATGCTTTCTGCACCCTGATGATGAATGAACGAGATCGTCGTAAAGTCATTATTAGAACCTGTATGCAGAAGTATTGGAGTTTCGCTCGGGCTGATCGAGACGTGTTTCCTCGAGCGGCTGCTGTGCAAAAGGGGATCCCTTTTGCACCAAATGCAGTCAAGCGTTCGATGAACCCACCTCCGGTACCATGGAATTTTCGACCGATGCCCAAGCGTATCCCGTACGCAGAACTTCCGCGCGCGCCCATTCGTCTTCAGCGGGTTCTCTTCCCAGGACCAGCTCAGCGTGACATTGCTCCAGTT
>CALMQQ010000300.1 GCA_937871845.1 uncultured bacterium | reverse complement strand
GGGTTCAGATATGTGGAAATCAGTATTTGATGAGGATTGTACTAGGCAACTAATCACACATCTAAAACTCAGTGAAGTAGAACTTCTGTTTGACAAACTCGATCCCGAAAAAGTCTTGGCTGAGAAAGATTCTACTGATTAATCTCACTATAAATGAAAAACTCTAAATTACTCCAATACTTTGAGGAAAAATTTGGTAATGTTGACTCTTTGTTCGATACCCATACTCATTTGATGAGCCTTTCTGATGATGAGCTTGACGCCACAGTTAAAAGAGCCAAAGATAATGGAGTGAATTATATGGTTGATGTTGCAGTTGACCTGGAAACATCTCTCAAAACCCTGCAAAAACACAAGAAATTTCCTGAAATAATTTTCCCAACTGTCGGAATAGATCCGGAAGTAGTTGTTCCTGGGTCGGATTTGTATGATGATAGTATCGATGAGAAAAAGATTGACCAACTATTACGCGAACTTGCACAATTAGTTGAAGAAAACAAAGAAGATGTTTTAATGATCGGTGAGTGTGGACTTGATTATTATTGGATAGAAAAGCAAAACCTTACTGATGAGGAAAAAGAGCGAAGTAAATCTCTTCAGAAGAAATTGTTCATCGGACAACTTGAGATATCTAGCAAATACAGTCTCCCGTTGACAATGCATCACCGCGATTCACTAGATGATTGCTTGAAGTTTATTCTTGAGAGTGGGTTGGACTTATTTGGGATCTTTCACTCGTTTACAGGAAATCTTAATGATGCAAAGAATGCCATTGATAGTGGTTTTGCAATAGGAGTTAATGGGATTGCAACTTACAAATCAGCCGAAGAATTAAGATTTTGTATTCATGAAATTGCTGGCGAGTTTGAAGCACTTCTTGATTTGTATAAAAATAATATTTTTCTAGAAACAGATGCACCTTTTTTGCAACCGCGAGGTTCAAAGACTAAAATAAATGAAGCATCAAATATTAAATTAATCTACGATTTTCTTGCTAATGGACAGACTGACTAATATAGATTTAACTTCTCAGATAGATAAGACAAAAAGAACAAGAGAAAGAGTGCATAAGCTAGAGCAATTAAATATTTTTCCAAAAGAGTCTGTAACCGATACAGAAGGGATGATAATTAATCTGTGCAAAGAACAAAGATGGGTTGTAAATCCTAAGTCCGATAATATTCCGGACAGCTTTTTTGACCGAGATATTGTCTCTACAACTCAATCTCTGGGAAGGATTGATACCATCACAAACATTCTCGATCAGAATCTTAACATCAAACATAATTGGTCCAGGCTCATTACATACATTGACCTAGTAAAGCATTTAAACGACACGCTTCAGGTGCGATTGAGGTATGAGCTTCTAGAGAATAATGTAGTTGTAAAATGGATAGTCGTGGATTCTTCAAATCCCGAGGAAAGCGTATATATTTTGATAGCTCACTCAGAGGAAATATCTAACTCATGGGAACAATCCTTTCTACAAATTGACTCAACCAACAATTCCGTTTCTATAAAAGTTTTCAAATATTTCATGTTCGACGGAGACGGAATGATGCTCGAGGATTATTTGTATACGGAACTCGATAATGACAGATTAGAAGCAGATTTGAATAGCAAAAAATTAAATTTAAAAATCACCGACAACTTTGCGGGTGTTTTTGTACAAGATAGGTTTACATTACCACTTGAGGGCGATGATACCATGGGCGTAATTCATTTTGAAGAAGTGATTGACCTGATTAAAAACGAATTAAAAAATGTCCCAGACAAGCTTGCTGTTTTAAAAAGATTCAATCTCAAGAATCATGAAATTCGTGTAGAACTGGAATCTCATATCGGGATGGAGAATCAATCTCCAAAGCTTAACCATATAGTAGCGGAATTAGAAGATATGGTAGAAGAAGTTAAAGGTGCTGATATTTTAATTTCCAAGTAAAAAAATTTTGCAACTGCAGAAAATTGGTAGTAGATTATAGTCATATTATTAATATTTATTATTTATGAAAAATACAATCGAGCCTAACAAAATTAAGGCACTTATCACTTTTGTAGTCGTACTTAGTGTGATTACCTTTTCTTCAATCGGGTATTTAATTGGTAGGGGAAGTGGGGATGGAATTACAACAGGGCTTACAGAAATTGAAGATTCCTCAGCAGCTGTTTACAATAATGTGCAAAAAGGGAATGTAAAATATACAAAGCCACAGTATATTCCAGTCAGGGAGGCAATGCCTTTATATTTTAAGTATACAGGTGTAAATAATACGAATGACTTGCCAGATTGGAAAATAAATTTCTGCGGTGTTGTCAAAAGATATCCGGATACTCAGGAAGTAGCTACTTCAAGAAGATTTAATACTGTTGGCTCGTGTAAGATTACTGTAAATGTAACAGTTAATGGAAAAACCGAAACAGTAGTGTTCTATCAGAAAGTTTTAAAGATAAAAAGTACTGTTGATACCGAACTTCTTACAAATGGCGATGCATATCTTGGAGAAGATTATACTGTGGGAATATCTTTGGATGGAAAAGTAAATGCTGCGTATAAAGGCGTAGACTGGAATTGGTCAGCGACAGGGGATTGTGAAGCGGGTTGGAGCCCATCGATTGGGGTCGATGCCGTATTAGTACTTAAATTGCTAAATCCTGGTGTTTGTACGGTCAAAGTGGTGGGTTATGTATACTATGACACATACGCAATTAAAGCAGTAGAGTCTGCACAAATCAATATTTTACCTGCGAGAGTAGTACCAACAGATGAATTGGAAGTAACAGAAATGCCAACTCCAGTGCCTTCTGTTGTAATTCCTACCCCTGCTCCTTCTATAGTAGGAGTATCCCCAACACCAGCAAGTAATCTTGCAGCAATGAGTTTGTTCCCCTCAACTTTTAAAACATCACCTAATGGTGAGTTTAAAGTTGCTATTATGGCACAACCTCCTTCCACCAACATCACAGGATATGTTACCAGTTATCAGATTCGCCTCAAGGTCCAAGGCGCATCAATTGTTGAGGGTTCATTTGTAGAAGCCGGTGGTAATTTACTAACAATTGGTACGTGTAATACATCTAATAGTGCAATCACTACAAATGAAGTATGTGTAGACGTTTCAACTATGTCTGGATACATTCCAAATAATCAAGTATTGGGTAGTTTCACAATCAAGGCACAAACGACAAACCCAATAGTAGTTTCAACGATTCCAGGTAATGCTTATCTTTCAAATGGGCAATTGCAGTTGGCTGAAAATATTAAACTTGCGAGTTACACAGTTTCTCTCCCTTAAAATGAAAAGTGGTCTGTCTATCGTTTCTAACGAAACCTTAGTCAGGCCACCTACTATACATAATTGTTTCCGCTTCTCCTTCTCTTTTCGGTAAAGACTGCCAGATTTTCTCAGTTAGAAATGGAATAAAAGGATGTAACAATTTCAGATATGTTTCTAGAGAATATAGTATCAACCATTGGGCTGTAAATCTTGATTTTGACTCCTCTTCTGATGTGTTGATTGGGTTTCCTTCACGATCTTTTGTGTAAAGTCTAGTTTTGATTTTTTCCAGATAAATATCAGCGAAATAATGCCAGAATGATTCATAAAGTTCGTCAGCGGCGATTCCAAATTTAAATTCGTTCAATCTCCTGGTAGTTTCTTCAATTAGTTTTTCAACATGATCCAACATTTCAGTATCATCTTGTGTGAACTCTAATTCGGACCTGTCCGAATTAATCAATTTGTCAGCTTTATCTTCGATGTTAAAGAGTACAAACTTGGATGCATTCCAGATTTTATTGCAGAAGTTGCGATTAGACGAAACTTTCTCTTCATAAAGACGATAATTTTGACCGGCTGAGTTACCTTTGACAAAGCTATATCTCAATGCATCTGTTCCATATTTTTGCATCATTTCGAAAGGATCGATACCATTACCTTTGGATTTGCTCATTTTAATTCCATTCTTATCAAGTACCAACCCATGTAGATACACGTCTTTGAAAGGAACAATTTGCTCGTCGGAAGTATTAGGGTTTAGCTTCTTCGCTCTATACGG
Organism: uncultured bacterium; assembly: GCA_937871845.1. Taxonomy (GTDB): domain Bacteria; phylum Patescibacteriota; class Dojkabacteria; order B142; family OLB20; genus JAJTYI01. Next base: position 1,213 of record CALMQQ010000300.1, on the reverse strand, counting down.
ATTGAGTAACATCATTCTGGTCACCCAGAATAATAAAATATCCCATCCAGTTTCCATAACTTGGGTAGGGTAGAATTGCTCAAAATCACCTTCCTTCACCATCAAAGTTAGATATGGCCATTGTCCAGATGAGAACCATGTATCAAGTACATCTTCGTCTTGAAGCCATTCTGATTTTATTAAGGAATAATTTCGAAGTTCCAGATTTTTTGGGTCATTTTCTCTAGATTGCTCAGGAGTTAAATTATTTAATTTTCTCTCGAATATTCTAATTATGCCTGCATGTGTCACAACCAATGGGTTTTTATAGCCTGAGGTTTTCAACCAAATGATAAACTCTTCAATTCTCTTTTCGACTGCTTCTATTTTCTCGCCTTTTTCAAGCTCTGGTTGGAAATCCATATTATTTTTTGAAGCCTCTTCAGGATGTTTGTTAGTAAATTCTTCCCAAGTAAGCCCTTCTAAGTTGCCGAAATTCCTTTCTTTGAGTAAATCGTTCTCGATGATTTTCAATCCCAATTTCTCATTAACAATTTCAGCAGTTTGACGTGCTCTTTTTAATGGAGAGGTGATAATCACATCATATTTAGAATTGAGTTTTTCAATTGCGTTTTGAGCTTGTTTTTGACCGATGTCATTTAAATCGATATCAGTGAATCCATGGAATTTACCAAGTTTGTTGTATTCTGTCTCTCCATGTCTCAGGACTGAAATATTGATTTGTCCATTTAGATCAGAGTTTGAGTTGTTAGGATTATCATGTCCTACATGTATTAATCCCTCATAATCTTCGGGATTATTTATAATTTTGTTTCCAATTTTCTCTTTTACTTCACCTGTTTGGGTGATGTATTGCGTATGTTCGCCTTTATACCAGACAGGAACTCGATAACCCCACCATAGTTGTCTCGTGATGCACCAATCTTCCTGACTTTCCATCCATTGTAGATATGTTTTCTTTTTGCCCTCAGGCATGATTTCAGTTAATCCTTCTTCAACTAATCTTTTTGCTTCTCTTTTTAATGGTTCTGTATCCACAAACCATTGATAGGAGATAAGCGGTTCTATAGGGTGTTTGCATCTCTCACAAATTCTAATTCTGTTTTCATAATTTTCGTCTAAGTATACTAGCATTCCATTTGCTTTCATGTCTTCTAACATCACTTTTCGTGCTTCCTTTACATTCATACCTTCATATTTGCCGGCTAGGTGA
>CALMQQ010000299.1 GCA_937871845.1 uncultured bacterium | reverse complement strand
ATATGCCCTATTTTTCAATTCTTATACATTACCGGCGATTCTAGGGCTATTTGGAGGTATAAGTCTATGGTTTAACAAGAAAATTAATATAAATGCTCGAATTGCCACACTGGCTTTGATTGCTCCATTTATTTTCAACATTTTAGCACTTTACCTCGGTCACTCCGTTTTGTTTATTCAAGGGATTTCTGGAGACACATGGTTCAATGTCCGCTATGGAGTCATGCTTGCCCCTTCTATTGCCATTTTCGTGGCATATCTGACTGATAAAGTGAAACCAATGAGATTTGTTATAGTGGGTCTTTCTCTGCTGGTTCTGACATTTGCTTTTCTAAATCAAGATGCTGTAACAATTGATGATGCACGAGTTGGCTCTAGTCAGAAAAATGTTTCCGAAGTATCCGACTGGCTAGCTGATAACGCTGGAGACAAAGAAGGCTTTATTCTAATTTCTGCTGCCTCTCATGATGCTATAATCTTTTCGTCAGGAATGGATATGAGTAGATTTATCCATGAAGGAACAGGACTTTACTGGGATACTGCTCTCGGAAACCCTGACCATTGGGCTAGATGGATAGTGATGAGAACCCATGACGAAAATGATTTAGTATTCAGAGAAATCAACAAAGAAGCATGGGAAGATCATTACACACTTGTAGATCATTATCCTTTTGCAGATATCTACGAACTAAAACCAGAGTCAATGACAAATTTAAACACAGAACCTGTTCTTAAGAATGTGAAATAAATGATGGATTTTATTGAAAAGCTAAGAAGACTTAGCCTCAAACAAATTATATCTGGGCTTTTTATAGCAAGTTTAATTTCTTTACTAGTTTATCTCTACATTTCATCGGTGCAAGGTCCAAATAAACCAGCTAATCTCTGGGAAGTTCAATCTATCGACACTATGAAATATTCTAGGGATTTAGCTAGAGAAAAACTAAACGAAGCAACGTTTGACGAGGAAATTGATTATCAAGTTAGTAATATCAAAGAGATGGGTGCTAGTCATGTAGCACTCGGAACTCCATACGATGATGAGTTTATACCTTATCTAGAAAGGTGGGTTAATACTGCAAGAAAGTATCGCCTAAAAGTTTGGTTCCGGGGGAATTTCTCAGGATGGGAGCAATGGTTCAATTACGAGGGGATAACTCCAGAAAAACATCAGGAACTAATTGAAACATTCATTATTAATAATCCGCAACTTTTCCAGGATGGAGACATTTTCTCACCATGTACCGAATGTGAAAATGGAGTATTGGGAGACCCGAGACTCACTGGTAATGTCAATGACTATAAAATATTCTTGGTCGAAGAATATGATATAGCCAATACCGCATTCGATAGAATTGAAAAAGACGTTACAGTAAATTTCCCGATGAACGGAGATGTCGCAGAATTAATTATGGACAAACGGATGACTCAAAATCTGGGAGGAGTAGTTGTGGTGGATCATTACGTCGAAAGACCTGAACAATTAGCAGAAGACGTAAGACATTATGCAAAATTAAGCGGGGGCAAAGTAATCCTAGGTGAAATAGGTGTTTATATTCCTGGAATCCATCCCCAAATGAATGATTTCGAACAGGCAGACTGGCTTGAACAAGCTTTAACATTGCTTGCAGAAGAGGAAGACCTCGTAGGTATTAATTATTGGGTATTTAGCGACGGGACCACTCAACTATGGGAGAAAGACACTCGTGTGAAAAGGAAAGCAGCTGATGTTCTACAAAATTTCTATAAACCCAAGTAGGGAGACATTTTTGGCAAAATTTGATAAAATCATGCACTAGGTAAAGGAATTACTATATTAGTACATATTTTTTAAAGCATTATGAAAATAATAATTTTCGCTGGAGGGCATGGTACTCGATTATGGCCACTCAGTCGTAAAAACTCCCCAAAGCAATTCGAGAAAATGTTTAACGGTAAATCTACTCTACAATTGATGGTAGATAGGGTTAAACCCGTTGTTGGCATTGAGAACGTATATATCTCAACCGGTAGCGCTTTCAAAGAAATTATTGAAAGTCAGCTCACGGAACTTCCCAGGGAAAATATCATCTACGAACCAGCAAAAAGAGATCTCGCCGCTGCAGTTGGTCTTGCTTTTCTAACATTAAAACAAAAAGGTGTGAACGAGCCTGTAGCAATATTATGGTCTGATCATCTGGTTGAAAATCTATCTGAATTTCAAAATGCATTAAGAACAGGTGAGCAACTTATCAATGAAAATCCAAACAGATTTATCTTTAACGGAGAAATACCTAGATTTGCAAATAATAATTTAGGTTGGATTAGTATCGGAGACACAATTGAAAATAAAAATGGATTTGATGTCCATAGTTTTGAAGGTTGGATTTACAGACCTGATGTCGAATTATGCAATCAATTATTCGAATCAAAAAGAGCAGTCTGGAACACTGGATATTTTGTTACTTCCGTCGATTTTGTAACAGGCTTGTATCAACAGCACATGCCTGAAATGTATTCTCAACTTCAACAAGTAGTTTCCAGCCCTGAACTTTTGGATTCTATCTACCCGACAATTGAATCTATACATTTTGACGAAGCAATAGTACAAAAATCACGTCCCGATCAAGCTGTCGTATTGACTTTTGACATAGGATGGAGTGACCCCGGAACACTTTACGCCCTTAAAGAGGCCATTGTAGCTAATAAAAACGATAATTATATCCATGGTAAAGCAGTATCACTGGCTACTTCGGATTCTATGATTTTTAATCAACAACAGAATAAATTAGTCGCAACTATCGGATTAGACGGATTTGTAGTAGTAAATACAGAAGATGCTGTTTTCGTATGTCACAAGGATAATATTAGAGAAATAACACAGTTATTAAAACAAATTGAAGCAGAAGGATACTCGGAGTACCTATAATTGTATACAATAAATAGAGGACATCTTTCTTATCTATTAGGAACTTTAATTGGCCCAGAAAGCAATCCGTGAGTACTACGGAAAAAAATTGATTTTTCAGTATCTGCCAGAATTCTTAACCAGCTTCAGTCAAGGCTATAAAGGGGTAGAAATTGATTCTAAACAGTTAAATCAAATTAATAAACTTCCAAATTTCAAATATGGTTATGTTGCAAAGCCAGACGAGCTTTTTGGCAAGAGAGGAAAGAACAATCTCGTATTTATTAATACTGATCAGAAAAAAGTATTAAACTGGATAAAATCAAAATCATCAGTAAAAACCGTTATCAAACAAAATGAAAAAGAACTCTCTGGGAGTTTAAGAAGATTTATTTTAGAACCTTTCATCCCTCACGACGAAGAATATTACTTAGCTATTAAAACTGAAAGATTAGTAGATAAATTATATTTTTCCACCTCAGGAGGCGTAGAGGTTGAAGATAATTGGGAGAAAGTTACCGGTATAGATATCCCATTTAGCCTTGATAACTCACCTATTCACTCCTACGTTTCGAATACGATTGGCAAACTCATCAAAGATAAACAAGAAAGCACTCTATTAGCTGATTTCGTTTCTGCAATTTACCAGGTTTTTAAATTACTGGATTTTTCATATCTTGAGATTAATCCTTTTGTAATTAATGATGGAGAGATCTATTTACTTGATCTTGTTGCCAGAATGGATAACACAGCAGTATACAAAAACAGAAAACTATATGAAGTAATAGGGGAACCAGAATTCGCTCCACCATTTGGTAGTGAAATGCCAGAATCAGAAACTAAAATTATTGAGATGGACGAAAGCTCTGGCGCATCTTTGAAATATAAGCTAATAAATCCAGAAGGGAAAATTTGGCTTCTAACTTCCGGAGGAGGAGGAAGCGTGATTTTTGCAGATACAGTTGGAGATTTGGGCTATCACTCAGAAATTGCAAATTATACTGATTATAGTGGAAACCCCAATACAGATGAAACTCAGGAGTTTTGTGAAATTATATTCTCTGATATGTTTAAAAGTAATAGAAAAGATAAAGTATTAATTGTCGGAGGGGGAATAGCTAATTTTACAGATATTGCAAAAACATTCACGGGGGTAGCTAGAGCAGTAGAAGAACATCATAAACAATTCAATCAGCAGAAAATCAGAATTTTCGTGCGTAGGGGAGGACCAAATTATAAAAGAGGACTTGAATTCATGAAAAGTATAGCTGAGAAATATAATATTGAGATAACAGTACATGGTCCCGAGATGTATATGACAGAGGTGGTCAAATTGGCACTAGAAACCTAATAATTTATAAATTTAAAAATGCAGGAACTATTTACGAAAAATACTAAAGTAATCTTTTATAATGAGCATCCGGTGCCTATTCAAGCAATGCTCGATTACGATTGGATTTGCGCAAAATCAGAACCATGTGTTTCTGCTATAGTAAACCCAAAAAAATCGGGTTTCCATAAGACTTTTTTCGGACCAAAGGAGATACTCATACCAGTTTTCAAGATACTGGAAGAGGCCGTCCGATATGATTCAAAAGCAGATGTGTTAATCAATTTTGCTTCAGTAAGAAGTAGTTTTGAGAGTACTAAAGTTGCGCTAGAAACTCCAAATATACGGACTGTGGTTTTGGTAGCGGAAGGAATTCCAGAAAACCAAACAAGGGAATTGATTCGAATTGCAAATCACAATAAAAAATGGATAATAGGCCCATCAACAGTTGGAGCAATCAAAGCGGGTTCAATTCGAGTAGGATATAGTGGTGGAAGTAGTGAAAACATCATCGAAAGCAAACTT
>CALMQQ010000298.1 GCA_937871845.1 uncultured bacterium | reverse complement strand
GTGTAACTGGGGCTGCAGGCCCGCCCGGAACTAGTATAACTGGGCCTACAGGAGTAACCGGGGCGACGGGCTCCGCTGGAACAATGATAAGAAGTGGGTTTGGCCAACCCGCAGATAGTCTCGGAAATGAAGGGGATATTTATATCAATCGGTTGAATGGCAATTATTATGGACCTAAGACTAATGGGACTTGGCCAACGAATTTCCTACAAATTAATAGACCTAGTCGTGTAGCAATGAGTAGATCTAGCTCAAACAGTTTATTATTCGGTCTGAGCCCCGTTAATATTCTAATGATCATAGTGATAATCTTAATCGTTGTTTATTTGATGAAAGGCTAACAACGGATTTATAAGATGTTGATTCTTGAACAAGTTCAGTTAATATTCAGAGCCATGGTTCTGAAACGTCACGAGACTTGCGTCTAATTAGAACGCAAGTACTACTGCATCGCCCCATCATTCGCCTGCGGCGGTAGCTGCCATTTCGATGGCAGTGTCATCTTCAGATGATTTGGCCGCTTCATCTGTATGTTGTTCTTGCCAACATTAGACATTATCATTAGAATGTTATTAACATTTAGGCTAGTTGACAAAATTTAATTTTATTGATTATATTTGCATTACAAGAACATATTTCGTAAAAGTACATGAGTTTAACGTTCGACGTATTGATTCACCCACAAGATCCAACTCTTAAATATCCGTATGTTCGAGATGAACTTCCTCCACCAGAAGTGATGATTGCTAATTTATCGAGGAGTTACTTTGCAGGAGAGTTCAACATCAATAGAAATTTGAACATCTTAACTCGTTTCTACGAACATTTCAAGGATGATTCTGTTTCATGTCACTTCACTGAAGATGTTCGTGCTCGATGTCATCAGCTCGGGGCACCAAATTACGTTGACATCTGGGAAGAGACTTCTCCAGAAATCCTACGCGGCTTTAAGACAGTGGATGAATTCAGATGGTATTGTTTTGTTGAACGAAATGCCAAAGAATGTGGATTGTTTTCTCCAGTACTTGGGATGCATTTATATCTCGATTATCGCCGAACACCTACCGAAGCAAGCGTAACTACAGGCGCGATGATGCCAATCAAGATCTTGGACCCAAGTGCTGGTTGGGGCGATCGAATGATTGCAGCTATTGCCTGTGGTGACGCAGTTTCTGAATATCATGGTTATGATCCTAGCCCTGAATTAGAACCTCGTTATCGAGAGATCATTGATCGACTGGACACCGATCGGAAATGCACAGTTACACGAGCTATGTTTGAGGAAGCTAAGATTCCGAAGGGTTATTATGATCTTGCAATGACTTCACCTCCTTATTATGACCTTGAGATTTATTCTGATGATAAAGATCAGAGTACATCGCGCTACAAGACCTATAAAGATTGGCTCAAGTATTTCTACACGCCATACTTATTGAATATGAGATATGGTGTGAAAGCTGGAGGAACCATTATTGTTTATGTCTCCGATTATACTCTGAAAGGTGTGCATTACTCTTTGGAAGAGGATACTATCAACATTTTAACACGACGTTCACAGGGAGTCGTTCTGAGACTTCGAGGAGAATTGAAGACAACTACTAACAAGCAAACACGACCTTTCTATGTATTCGATGTCAATGTTTGATCTTTGGTATTCCAAAAATCTATCTAAAAATCCATCCAGTTTAAGAGGATGTCGAAGAAGTGCAAAGATTTACCAGCTAGTTCTATATCTTCAGTTGAACCAGGACAATTCCAGAAAGATTATAAGGACTTGATGTGTCTTGTTCGAAAAATCGATCTTGACATTGATACAGTAATCAATATCGAAGTTCATTTCTTGTACAATATTAAAATCTTCTTGATATGCTTCGAGAAACTCCTTCGAAAAATCATCATGATTAAACGTAAAGAAGAGTATCGAAGTATAGTTGGCGTGAAATCTAAGGAAGAGCTGTTACTCGAGCGAATGGCTAACTTTCAATTGAAGACGGCGAAACCTTTCTTTCCAACACAACCCATAGTGCTAAAATGTAAACATGGTGACCTCATCGTAAAAGAAGATTGCGAATGTGATTACTGTAATCCTGAAGAATGGTCACAGTTAAATCTAGATTCTTTTAAAAGACCATCTGAAATTCCCTTTGCGGGTGGCGCTAGTAGAACCGCGGGTTCATATAAAATAAAACATGTATCATTCAAGACGGAAAATACGGTACATGAACTTTCAGATCGAGACTCCGAAAGCAGATTTGTGTTTCGTGAAATAAAGTCTCGAAAAGACATGAACAAAAACTCCAAACATTTTTTACAGTCATTTTTTGGATACGATAGTACCGATTTATACTCGTGGGATCTAGCCGAGGATGATATGTTCTTCTCCTGAAATTCGCTAATTGCGAATTTCTAATAATTAAAAACATCGAAATGGACGAATATTTTATGATTCCGTTTAAGAAAAGTAAAGCCGAGTTCGATAGGGGATTATCAATAAATGAAACCAAAAAGTTACCAGAACTCAACAATCATTATGAAAATCCTGAGAAGATTCCTCCACGTCACTCTAGACATTTATTAACTATAGTATGGGATTTGGATCAAACGTTGGTTTCGGCCGAAGGATTAGCAAGTGAAAATTCGGAATCAAAGAATCTCAAGCTAGTTATCCGTCCTCGAGCAATTGAAGTTTTGAACATTCTCAGATCTCGTCAGGAAGCAGAGTTCATCGTTTGGACAGCTGGTATACCAGAGCACGCCAAACGTGTTGTTCATTCGTTGGGTATCGATTACTTTGATTATATCATTTCACGGAGTAAATATTGGGATGTGATCAAGGACTTGAACATGCTCGAGAAGACTGGGCGTAGTCTTAATACCATGATTCTCGTCGACGATCGGATGGACATTGGTGAACCACACCCTGAAAATCTTCTCATTGTTCCTCGATTTGTTCCAGAAGAATGTGGTCCTCACGATATGACAATGTTGTACTTGGGTAACATCTTGTATCGATGCTGTGTTAAGTACGTTGAAGCTGAAGGTAAACTTCCTTTAAGGATGTTTTTGCATTCGCCTTTAACAATTCGTTGTCGTGATCTAGAGATCTGTAAAGGAGATTATTATGGAGTTAATTGTTTTCTAAGTAAGCAACAGTTGAAAGACCGTTTACGGGAGTTTAAGCGATAAAATGAATTTCGGGTAAAACTTTTTATCTGAAAAATTCATCCATGTGCCTCATCTGTAGTGAACCTTGTGCTGAATCATCAGGCTACAAGTGTAGCAGTTGCGAACTCGAGTTCCATATACCGTGTATTGCCCAATGGGTGACCCAAAAGTACGGTGAGGTTATTCGTTTGCGCAAGACCCAATGCCCTCATTGCGAGAAACCGTTGAGTCTTGAAGGCATTTCTGCTACAAGTGAAGGAAAGATCTTCACCTCGGAAGAGATCACTGCCATGGACTCAAGTAAGCTGTTCAAGCAATGTAAGACTTGTCGGGTGCTATTTGAGTGCGGTGATCGTAGCTGTGAGGCTAATGAAGCTGAAATGCCTGATCGCTGTAACAGTTGTGAAAGCAAGATCTTCGAATGTCCGAAATGCAAGCTCCAATTAGAGCATTCCGGTGGCTGTCGCGCTTTTGCTTGTTGCCTTTATGGGTGGCATGGGTGTACTGGGAGTAGTTGTCTTCATGGAAGCTCTGAAT
>CALMQQ010000297.1 GCA_937871845.1 uncultured bacterium | reverse complement strand
GAAATAATTGGCCGAGGTACAGAATTTGATCAAAATTCTAGTCTCATTAAACTTATTAGGTATGGGCTTGAAGGAAAAGACTTGAAAGTACCTGGTGATGGATTAGAAGCTAATTACTACATTCATTATCTTGATGCAGCTTATGGAGTGTTGAAAGCGCAATTCTCCGCGAGTACAAAAGGAAAAATATTCACATTAGCTAATCCAGAAGAAGTCACAATACTTTCAATTGCATATAAACTCTTAGAATTATTGCCTACAGCAAGAGAGATACGATTTGATAGTGAAGACGACCAATATCCTTCATTAATATTGTATAAACCTGCAGAGAGTTTAGTAACTATTGGCTGGAGACCTCGTATTGAGTTTGATAGATCATTAATTCAAACCATTGAGTATATTCAAGAACTATTAATAATTGAGAAAGCACTTAAAGAGGATGCTTCATTGAAAGTATCAAATACTAAGAACATGTCTGAAAAAATTCGTGATTTCTTTTTCGTTGCTGAGAATGAAGGTGGTGATGGTGACGCGATTTCTAAATTAATTGCAGAAAGGAAGAAGCTTGATATGGCCAGAACAGGAAACATGATACAGGCGAACGTAAACAACAAATCATCCAAGAAACCTAAGGAAAAACAATCAATACTACAAAAAATTGACACTTCACTTCATGATATTTTATTTGGATTTAGTAGAAGAATATTTTTCCTAAAAAACGTCACAGTTACCGATTTCGTTGTAACATTGTTTCTAATCACGGGATTTGCTGTTATATATTTTATGATGATTTCTCCGCTGTTTAGTTTAAGTAGAAATATATTTTTCACGAGGGTTTATTATGATCGGGTAATCGAAAACGTATCTAGCTTAAACTTCGTAGAAGCAAGTGACAATAACCTTAAACTTAAAGATAACTTAGAGTCAGCGCAGGCAAGAGTTGAAGATTTACAGTATTTGTTTTCTTTGTTAAATAAAGAAGATTTATATAGTTCTACTCAGAAATATCTTGCGAGCTCAATAGATTACTCAGAAGGGTATACCGATTTATTGAACGCATATATTCCTATGCAAACATTTATTAATAATTCGAATCCGAGTATTGTATACAGATTTGGTGAGGACAGATTGCTAAGCACTAATGACAGTGAAAACTTCAAAGAAGAGTTGGATACTATGTATGCTCAAAGAGGAATCATTGAAGATAGTTTAGGGCGGATTTCCTCATCAAAAGAAGAAGCATACGTATACTCTCAAAGACTTCCTGCAGAATTAATACAAAATACATCAGAAAAAATGCTTGATTTAGATGAGAAATTTAAAGCCTCGCAATTCATTGCAAATCAGTATAATAATCTTCCATTACTGATGGGGCGAGAAAAGCCAATAAATTACTTGGTAGTTGTTCAAGACAATACGAGGTATAGTAGCTCTGGCGGTGCTATTGTTGGTTATATCAATTTCACCATAGACCAAGGTACATTAAAGACATTGAATACAGAAATCCTCAAAACGCCTGTATTAAACAAGGATGTGGTTTCAAGTGATGTGGTTTCTTCTATAAATTTAGTTTCCAGTAAGGAAGTTAGCGCAGAGAATATCGTCTTTCAGGATTTATACAATATTTCCGAACCGAATCTTTTCTTAAGAGTAATTGAAAGAAATTTCGAACTAAACACGAAATCTAATATTGACTTAGTTATCTCCACAAATGTCGGTACTTTGAGTAATGCTATGCAAAACCAAGGTGATATTAATTTCCGACAACTTAATTTTAATGATGATAATTTGCTGAATAACATTAGTCTTTTAAACAATTCAAATGACTTAATTGCCAGGAATGAGATTATTATGAATTTATATGCAAAAAATATAGCTGATGCGTTTAATAATCTTAATAACAATATAAACGACATAGTGAATACATTGGTATATTCACATAATACGAAAGATATGCTCTACTATTCAAATAACCCAGAGTTTGAATCATTTCTCAGGTCAATTACAGGTGTTGGCTATTCGCCTAATGCAGAAATATTCTTTGGAATGAATCACAATCCAGATGCAAAAAGCGATCTGATTAAGTACCCGATTTCGACAATATCTGGTGCTATCAATATCGATGCTGACTATATTGCAAAGTCTACGCTCAATTTGAGGTTGAATAATGTTGATAATTTACAAAATGGATATTTGTGTGTAAATGGTGGTGCTCAAAATATTGAAAATATTGATGTAGCCCCAGAGTTAGTATCAACAACTTATTCAACAGATAAGACTTGTAATATCTATTTAGAAGATGATGATTTATCTTATGGAATGAGCTTTACATCTAGTCAATTCGCAAATCCGGAAACAAAACAAACGATTTTTATGTTAAGATTAAACAAGAATCCTGGAATAGAGAGCAACTATGATTTAGAGATTGCATTTGACCCAGAATTCGATGTAACTCCGGAAGGCACTGATTTTATTAAAGATAATAATAAATACATATATTCTGGTGTTCTGACAGGAGATAAGATTTTTAAGTTTGAATTAAAAAAATAATATGAATAATCCAAAACAAATTTTTACACAAGAAGGTTACGATAAAATTGTTTCTGAAATAGAAGAAAGGGAGACAATAGTTCGAACTAAAATTGCAGACGAAATCGAGAAAGCTAGACAACAAGGTGATTTATCGGAAAATGCTGCCTATAAATCGGCTATTGAATCAAAGGAATTTAACGAAAATCGAATAAATCAACTAAAAGAATTATTATCAAATGCAGAAATTTCAACTAAATCAAATTCTGGAGTTGTTGATTTGGGAAGGAGAGTTACTATTCAAAAGTCTGATGGAGGAGCAGATGTGGAATACATCATCGTCGGACATAACGAAGCTGATCCTACGGAAAGAATAATTTCCATGGATTCACCTCTGGGGAAATCACTCTCAGGCAAAAAGAAAGGTGATAAAGTAACCGTACCAACACCAGGTGGTTCGGTTGATTTTGTTATAAAAAGTATCAAATAAATGGAGAGACACGCAGTCCCACAAAACATAATGGAAGTAGAGTTCAAACTCTTTGGTGCTCTCTCTGTAAAACAATTTGCCTATCTTGCGACCTTACTGATGATAGCATTGGGAATATATTTCACACCTTTACCTGGAATTCTGAGAGTTGTATTAATTATAATCGCAGTAATATTAGGGATTTTTCTTTCTCTGATAAAAATTAATGGTCAATATTCTTCTGTGTGGTTGACTAATTTCATTGTTGCAATGTTTACTTCCCAAGAGCGAGTTTGGAAAAAAACTGGGGTTGTTCCAGATGTTTTTCATGAAGAAGTGAAAAGAACAAAAGAAGAAACATTAGAGAAAGTTAAAAAAGAAGGCCGTATTCGAGCATCCGTAGCTCCGCTGACTAAATTTGAAGTACAGAAAGAGTTTACTGTTGCTGATAGAGAGGAGGAGCTAAGATTAAAACAAATTGAACAAGAAATGTTCGGGACACAATCATCAGATACTTCTCTAAATACATCTACAATTACTTCTGAACAAGGCAGCTCATCTAAAACAATAATGATTAAAGGATTTGTAGTAGATAATAAAGATAATCCAGTACAAGGTGCGTTAGTTAGTGTAAACTCTGAGAGCGGTGAATTTATCAACGAAGTAACTACAGATGATAAAGGACAGTTTAATTTAGATACGGCTCTTAGTCCAGGTGTTTATTTTGTAAGCATTGCGGCACCTAAATTAGTCTTTGAGTATTACAGAATAAATGTAAAAGATAACCAAGACATTCTTTATAAGTTTAAAGCTAAATAATGGGAATAGTTTCAAATTCAAAAATAAGTACTCAAGATCATCTTGAAATCGAAGACATTAGAGATGACTTGGTTTTATTAAAAGATGGAAGAGTATCATTGGTTATTGAAACTGGTGCTGTAAACTTTGATCTTTTATCCGAGGAGGAACAAGATGCAAAAATAAAGATGTTCGCAGGAATGTTAAATTCTCTTAATTTCCAAATGCAGGTAGTAATTTTAACAGAACGCTCTGATTTAACAGCATATGTTGAAAAATTAGTATCTTTTAAACAACAACAAGCATCAAAGGCATTAATTCGACAAATTGAAATCTACTTACAATTCATAAAAAATCTAACATACAATAGAGAAGTCTTGGATAAAAGATTTTTCATAGTAATTCCGGAGATTTCTGCAGAGGTTCAAAGGACGGGAATAGTTAAGCAAATATTTGGAAAAAGAATTCAAATTACGAATCGTAAAGCAATTTTCGATAAAGCTAAAATTAATTTGTATCCTAAGCGTGATCATGTATTTAAACAATTTAAGAAAATGGGAATTGAGACTTGGCAGTTAAATAACGAACAACTAGTAAGACTTTATTATTCTATGTACGATCCTGACAAAATCGGAGCGAAGAATTTGGAGTTGGCTACAACTAAATATACTTCATTTAAAGCGGATGAAAATACCAAAACTTAAAATATTTGATAAATTAAAAAAAATTAACAAATAAATATAAAAAATTCATCTTTT
>CALMQQ010000296.1 GCA_937871845.1 uncultured bacterium | reverse complement strand
CTACTACTAAATCGTCTCGGAACATAGGTTCAATGGCCAAACCAAAAGGGTGATCTATTAATCGCACATCTCCGACTATTCCATCAGGAGAAAAGACTACATTTTCCACTATACCACAAGTATTAGATATTTGCACCCCATTATAGGGTATGTCATAAACCGCCGGATCTAGACAATCAATCCCATAAGTTTCCTTCAATGAAGGGAAAGATTCCTTTCTATATATTCTCCCATTTAAATTTTTAACCTCAAATGGGACCAATAAAACATTTGTTTTCTCAAACATACATCATAATGGAAACCCATGGTGGTAATGCTCCACCTTCTACTGTTTCAAAGACAGCCGCACTTACTTCTGTGCTAATGGGTTATTAATTGGCAGCCCATGAGTGAATCGAACACTCTTTTACTGATTCAGAGTCAGTTACCTTACCATTAGGTTAATGGGCAATTGTTAATATTTATTATTCAATTCTCTTATCTTCAACCCGAAAGTCCCAATTTGAAAAGGAGCCATTCATGATGAATGAACCTGCACGAAATCCTCCACCCAACTGTGTTCCAACCTCCACGGAATTATAAAATTCCATATCTACTGGAATTTCGAAATTTCCCGCATTCATACTATCTTTCATATGCTCAAAAATATCTAAGCTAACTCGACTCTGTTTGAATGAAATTTTAAGAATGTATTTATGATTAGGCTTATATAGGGCAGCAAGTTCTACACGCTTCGATGTTAGATCGGAATTAATATTGGATAAAATCCTTTTATTGGTTCTGATAATATCATCCAAATATTGTCTCTCTTCTCTGAGAGCCTTAACCTCCACTCTCAGAGAATTTACTTTATCATCAGTATATTGATCTTCACAAGAAGATAATAGTAATGTGCTAAGAAATATATAAATTAATTTTTTCATTTACTATGACGGGATATTGGTTCAGTATTAATAATTTCTGGTAAATCAGTAAGGCCCTCATTCAAACATTCAGCAATCCAATAATCATACCATTCTAATTCCACATTCACTAGAGAGCATTTACCTCGCAAAGTATTTTCTGGATCACTTATATCCTTAAGATAAGGACAATTACTACACCAGAAATCATCAAAGGTTCTAATAGGTTCTTTTGGCATATTATCTGATTCCTAAAAGGGATTTAACTCGTTCACTAGGAACAAATGAACCGTCTCGTATCATTTGAAGAAGTTCATTTTTATGTTTATCTGCCAGGGAGTCTAGAACGTCTA
>CALMQQ010000295.1 GCA_937871845.1 uncultured bacterium | reverse complement strand
CTTGAAAATGACAATCTAGAGATCATTTTTTACGAAAGTGAAGTAGATTTTAAAGATTTATTTGCTCGATTAAGGAATGATTACAAAGCGGAAAGAGTCACAATACAATCTGGGGGGACACTTAACTCTGTTTTCCTAAGGAAGGGATTAATCGATAGGGTTTCAATTGTAGTAGCACCTTGTTTAATAGGAGGAAAAGACACCTCCTCACTTATTGATGGGGATTCACTAATATCTGAGGCCGATTTAAAAAACATTAAATCCCTTACACTAGAAAGTGTGAAGCAATTACGAGACAATTATTTGCATATTATCTATAACGTTAATAATTAATTATGAAGAATGCCATCATCCTACACGGAACCTGCTCAGAACAAGAATATCTGGATACCCAATCACCACCTTTATCGTCAAATCATTGGATTCCATGGCTACAAAAACATCTTTTAATTTCGGGTATTCATGCTAGATCTCCTCAAATACCAGAAGCTCATAAACCTGATTACCAAAAATGGAAAACCGAATTTGAAATGAATATCGATAAAGATGTCCAAATCTTAGTGGGTCATAGTTGCGGCGGTGGTTTTTTGACAAGATGGCTTTCAGAAAATACTAGAAGCTTTGAAACAGTAGTCTTAGTAGCTCCTTGGCTCGATCCAGACAGAGTGAAAACTACCGATTTCTTCAATTTTGAAATCGATACAAACCTACCCTCTCGTATAAAAAATTTTTCATTGTTTATATCGAAAGACGACGATAAAGATATATTGGAGTCAGTAGAAATGATTAAAAGTAAGATACCTTCAATAAAGCTTTATGAGTTCGAAGACAAAGGTCACTTCACAATTGAAGAGTCAAAAAGAAACGACTTCCCAGAATTACTCGAAGTAATAATAAGGGAAGCCGTATAGATTCAAAAGAAGATTTACTTACGCATCCATTTTCTTTTTGGCATCTTTCTTTGCTTCATTTACATCTTTTTTCAATTCTTTTTGTGCATTCTCAGCCTTTTCTTTCCATGCTTCGGCTTTTCCCTTTAATTCCTCACCTTTTTCTTTAGCTTTTACTTTTGTTTCTGCAAGTTTGGATTCAGCATCAGCTTTCATTTTCTTAGCTTTGTCTGATTTTGCGAAAACTCCTAATGCTGTACCTACAGCTAAACCTGCTGCTGCTGCACCAACTGCTAATTTCTTTCCATTGTCTTTTGACGTATTTGCCATATGAAATAACATAAAAATTAAATTATCTGTATATATTATACCTATGAAAATCCTTGAATTGGGAATGTTTACACAATGTTGATGTAAATATTACAGACCCGAAACATAATTTCTATGTGAAAACCAATGATATTGATTGTCACTTCATTTGATAACCAACAGGATTAACCCTATGAAACTTAATGATGCAGCTATTAATTTCTTTGATAAATCTTTTCTTTCTTTTAACAAGACAATACCCAAAAGTACGGTAACTATACTTCCAACCTGTCCAACACCAGAGACTAGAGAGGCATTATCCGCCTGTGTTAATGCAGCAAAGAATGTTATTGCTGCGATAGCGTACAAGGTCGAGAATAGTAAAATCTTGGGTCCAAGTTTTTCTTTCAATAATTCCACTGATTCAGGGATGGATTTCGGCCTAGCAAGAAATAGAATCATTCCTGGGACTATGAAATCCACGAAGAGATAAGGGACATAATCAAACCAATCCAATAAATATTTATCACTGACTGTTGCAACACCAAATGTAACAGCCGCTAATAGAGCGTAGATTTCTCCTCGCGTGAATTTAAAGAGTCCTTTAATTGACGTTGTATTCAGGAAAACTATTGCAGATAAAATTAACAAAGCACCAAATAATTGAATGATTGTTAATTTCTCATCTAAAAAGAGTGTGGCAACAAGAATGGTAATAACCGCTCTTAGCGAATAAATAACAGTAAATCTAGAAACTTCCACACTTTGGAGTGCTTTGAAACCAAACACAGCATGGAGGGCATATAAAATACTTGAAAATAGTATGAACAGATAAAGATTATTTGAGAAGATTTGTTCGATAGTGGGGAAATTCTGACTACCGATAATAAATGCTATTACCAAACAGACAATAGCACTAATTACTTGAGTCAAGGCGGAATATGCATACGAGCCCGAAACTTTATTTTTCATGAGGACTCGTTGCAAAATCGAACCTAAAGATCCCGTTATAACCGAAAGTGTTATGAAAAACAACCAGTTCATTCTACTTCCCCTTGTTTAACATACGAAAACTCAGGCTCATCCTCTTTTGACCTATCGGTGTACTCAACTTCTTTTACCATATTGTTAATCATTTTCTCTGCTAAGCCTGGGAAGAATCTGTAAACGTTTGAAAAAGTTTGACTTGATCCAGGAATAACAATTCTTCTTTTGTCAGTGAATGTTGCTTCGTAAACCTTTTCTGCCACTTCATCAACTGTAAGAGCTTTACCCATCTTGGAAATATCGATATCTGCCTTGGAAGGATCAAAGAACTCTGTTATGACTGCTCCAGGATGTAAAGTTGTGATTCTGACATTAAATTTCTTAAGCTCTGATCTGATGGAATCAGCAAAACCTGTAATAGCCCATTTGCTAGCGACATAGACAGACCATTGAGGCATGGTAATCAGTCCAGCCAATGACGAACAGAAA
>CALMQQ010000294.1 GCA_937871845.1 uncultured bacterium | reverse complement strand
TATTCCTAGGTCGGATTGAGATTAATCAAAAAGGGTTGGATTTACTCATAGACACTTTTAAGAAATTTAATAAATTATCAAAAGAAAAATACAAATTAGTAATCGCAGGCTCTGGGCTGGATTCTGACTTGAAAAGACTCAAACAACTCATCAAAGAATCTGAATTAGACAACCAGATTGTTCTCGCAGGTCGTGTCGAGGGGAAATCAAAAGAAACCTTGATGAAAGAGTCAACAGCTATGATTCTTACATCTCGTTTTGAAACATTTTCTATGGTAGCACTGGAGTCGCTAGCTTTTGGTCTACCACTCGTTACATTTGATATTGAAGGCTTGAAATGGATTCCCGATAATGTTGTCAGAAAAGCAGAATCGTTTAATACGGATGACTTAGCGAACGTCTTATTAGAAATTATCAATAATAAAAAATTACAAGAGGAAATGCGTATCAACGGTTTGAAATATGCAACGAAATACACCTGGGATAATATCGCAAAAGAGTATGAAGATTTAATTGATGAAATAAAAAATGCAAAAAGATAATCAATTAATAAAAGAAATCATTACTAAAAAACTTAAATGCGTATTTATATCTCCACATTTTGATGATGCAATATTATCTTGTGGAGGTTTGATGCTTGAGTTAGCGGGGAAAACCGAGATGACTGTCGTAAATGTCTTCTCAAAGGCAAACGCAGGTCCCCATACTCTTTCCGCTCGACGATTTCTCAAATTTTCTGGAAATCATAGTAGTGCACAAGAACTCTATTCTGCGAGAGAATTAGAAGATAAATCAACCCTGCAAAAGTTAGGAGTAAAAGTAATAAACCTTGGGCTAGAAGACGCATTGTTTAGAAAGAACAAATCCAAAAGTATTTTTAGCAGAGTACTCCCTGAACTTAATCATGTATATCCGACATACCCATTGCATATTATCAGAGGTGCAAATCCAAACGATCCAGCCTTTAAACAAGTCAAAAACAAATTAAAAAAATTATATAAAGAGAACAATATTATCTATTTCTCACCATACGGGATTGGAAATCATGCTGACCATCAAGTGGTAAGCTCAGTTAGTAGAGACTTATTCAAAAAACTAGTGTTGTATTCTGATTTCCCATATAACATACGACTGAATGATTATGGTTCTGACATGGATGGATTTAGGAAAATCGAGTTAACTCCAAATCAGCTGGAAAAAATACAATTAATAAAAATGTATAAAACACAATTTGA
>CALMQQ010000293.1 GCA_937871845.1 uncultured bacterium | reverse complement strand
ACATGATCTCGCTACGATTCGATGACCGTGATATCTATGATCGTACAAATTACCCCGGACGCGGTATCAAGAATCCGACGACACGTTGGATTGTTGTTATTGATATGCTCGGTGGGTCGGCTGAAGATGCCATCAAGGTCAGTCAGAAGGAGGCTGAGAAGTTCCAAGATGTTCCGGGTGTTGAAGAGGCTATGAAGGCTGTCCAGGCCGATCCAGGGATGTTTGCCAAGTTGTTGAGCACCCTAACAGGTGGATACATGTGAATGAAATCCGACTAGTTTAAACCTATAGGTTTAAACTAACCATCTCTCTTCCAAAGGATGGTATGGCGATATTGGCATTCCACATTGGTAAATGGGAAGAACCCATTGTTAGGGAAGGGACGTCAAGTTTCAAGAGACTCGTTAATCATCTGTCGATGGTTAGAGTACCGTAACTTCTCGATTTATTATCCGTTTTACACCTTCATTCAAGAATCATATCAAGTCCCCGTTCAAGATCGATGTTTCTTCGAGTGCATTCTTGGCTCTCAACCACAGAAGCCATATTTTGATATCGATTTCAATATGAAACGAAAGGCGATAACTGACACTGTAGAAGATGAGGATGAAGACATCGAACAAACAGGTTGGACACTTGAAAAAGCCAAGCTCGTCGTAAAAGATCTCATTCGAAGCATCTTGGACATTTCAACAACTTTTCCTGGTAGTGCCGGGATTAAGCTTGAAGATATCATGGTGTTTTCAAGCCATGGTAAGACCCCTGAAGGGGATCAGAAGCTGTCGTATCATGTTGTTGTCGATCGTTGGTGCTTTCCAGATGTTGCTAGTAACAAGTTCTTTTGTGGGAAGGTGATTGACAACATGCAGCTTAATCTGGCTGCAGCTGTCGATCATCGAGTATATAAGAACCTTCAACAGTTTAGAACGTACATGTCGGCCAAGTATCAGAAAGGACGCATCAAGATCTTAGACACCGAATTATGCTCATGGCAGCCACTTGCTTGGGGAGGGCTGTCTGATAATCCAGCTCGACGTTATTATCAAATCTTATTTGCCAGTCTTATCTCATTAACGTCAACATGCAAGATCATTGGCTATGAAGTTCCTCAGAAGTCAATACGAACTGATTGGATTGAACATGATGATTTGAGCGATGCAGTTATTGTCAACATTCGTGAGAGTGTTGACTTAATAATCGATGGTGTTTTTGACATTGCCGATGTTAAGGGACGAATGGTTATCTTGAAGCGATTGAGGCCTGGATTTTGCCCTATCTGTGAGCGAGAGCATGAACATGAGAATGCTTTCTTGACTGTTAGTGGCGATGGGTTTGTTTGGTATCATTGCCATCGAGCAGATACATCAACTAAAGTCATATTATCCGTAATAGATGCTGGGTTAGTTAATTCAGCGGTTGTTAATGGCAGTACCGTTAAGGCACTAGAGTATTCAGAACCTGATCATGAAACTAGTAAACACTCTGTGTTCAAGAGACCTAAGATTGAGTTTGATCATATCTCGAAGGAAACAGGTGCTCGTTTGTATCGCCGATTAACTGGAGTTTCTGCGGTTAAACAGCCAAAGCGGTTACGATATTTGCTTGGATGATATAATTTAGCAATTGCTAAATTATCGTGTGAAGACAAAAATCGACGATTCATATTAGCTTCATCACAATGAAACATAACAGATCTCTGTTGTTCGGTCAAAAATAGCACCAAACTGTTGAAGAACCTCCAATTGTCCAAGTTGATCCGCAATTAGAATAGGAAGCACACTGTTGGCATCAACGAGATTAGAATTAGCCGGTAATTTATAATCTAGCTAGATGGCAATGTTTGAAACGCTAACAAACTTTGAACGTAACGTTTCTTGAAGCTTTCAGAAACGGTGCTGGCCCACCATGCAACAACAAGTAGTGTGAAGGCTAAGATTACACCAAAAATGGCTCCCGCAAGAAATTTGGACATTTTTATTGATGTATATTAACATCCTGTCGATAATTATGCTTCAGCCAGAACTGGTAATTCTTGTTCTATAGAATCTTCAATTCTAACAATAGCGGTATTCAAGAAATTCTTGAACGCATATCTCAACATAAATCTGACGGGGCGATATACCTTGTAAACCCTTTCTGGATCGGCTTCATCAATTATTGGTTTCTTGACTTTCATTAAGTTGCTCAACTCTTGGATACTTAAAAGCATCATATTGGAATTTTCTAGAGTCTCTTTCTTATCATTGTTAAGGATACCCATTTGATAGCTTGATTGGTATGCATAGCATACACTAATGGCTCTTTCACGGGTCATTGTTCCTTCATGCATAAATACCATAGCGATACTTAAATCGTTGCGGTAAACCACAACGCCTCGGGTCTCAATATCTGAAATGGAATAGTTAAACATGCCTCTAGTTTCTTCCCTTGTTTCTCGGGATGCAGTACGAGACCATTTCTCACGGCGCCGGGATATTCCACCAGCATCAGTGATCTCATTGAATTTTGCATCTACCATTAGCAGGAAATATGGGGTAGAATCTTCTATGAAATATGGCACAATACCTACTCTCTTAAACATAGTTTTCTCTGGTAAGTCTTTGCCCCGACAAATTTGATATGTAGTAGTATCAGGAAGCATTGGATTCGCATTATGGCTCGCGATAGCGGTTTCTAACTCTAAAGTAGGCATAATGCTGAGATCTGGACAACATCTGTTTTGATACTAATAATTTTTAAGTGTTCGTTTTCATATTTCAAAATGCATGCCAATTGGTACTAATTTTCCTAGACATCAAAAGATGGCACTTGTTCACGCTTCTGGACGCAAAATCACTAAACGTGAAATCTTGGCAATCGCCATTACAATCGCAAAAGAATACAAAGGTCGCTGTGATAAAGGTATGGTATTCCATATCTTCGAATGTTGTGATTCTGACAAGGATCTGAAAATTAACGAGAAATATACAGCTGTTTACCCCTTAGTTGTTATCAAAAGACAATTATATTCACTAGAAAAGTCTCTTGGGAAAGGAGCTTTCGGTCAAGTGTACGCTGGACATAACTTAATGACAGGTGAAAAAGTAGCCGTTAAATGTCAGCGATATCAATGCTGTCCTGATCCAATGGTGCAAAAACAAGTCTGTGTGACCAAATGTCATGGTATTGGTCTTTGTAATCCAGATATTACTTCCGATCCAGCATATTTGTCGGATGGTAATGTTTATTTCGTATTACCTCTCGCAGATACAGTGTACTTCAAATGGGCGGCTAAAATGATTAGGGAGCATCCTGTCAATGGATGGAAGAAGTTAATCGCTGCGTATATCAAGATTGCTGATGATCTTGAACGAATGCATTCAGCGCCAGAAGGTCAGAAGGTGCATATGGACCTTAAGGTTGATAACGTCTTGATCGTTGATGATGTAGCGTATCTAGCAGATTTCGGTAAGACTGAACGAGTTGGAAAGATGCTTCCGCTAATTCCAGCCATGCATTCCCAATACCCTCATAATGCACCTGAATATTTTGTTGGCTACGGCGGCGCCGGTGTGCCATTAGGAATTGGCGAGCCGAAACGCGATGCTCGTGTAAGATTTGATCAATTGGCGCTAGCTAAACCAGCTTGGGCACCGCCTGCGCATTTGGTTAATCCAGCTGTTTGTGGACTAGGATTTGGCGCCCAATGTGGATTTGGCGGCCAATGTGGATTAGGCGGCCATGGACTGCCTCACGGGGTATTTGACGGGGCTCTTATTGGGGCATCATCTATGTACACTGTAAAGGCATCATTTGACGCTTGGAGTTTAGGGTTTATGATCAATGGGGAGATATCTAAATTCCCGTTGAAGATTCAAGGGCCTCTTAAAGCGTTGTGTAGAAGTATGATGAATTTAATTCCAGAACTTCGTCCATCGATGAGCGAAGTGAAGAAGCAGTTGGAGAACATTCTTAAATGTGAATAATAACTAGTTATTAAAATGGAGTCTAGTAAAGCTTATAGCTTCTTCCACGATAGTGTCAAGACTTGGAATACTAACGATGAAGGATTAGAACAAGGTGTGTTTTATCATTCTTACGAAGGGGTGATGTTTAAAGTTTCGGTTACTCAAAATTATGAGAGTACAGGGGTAAATTCTTGTCGTTCATTAGATGTTAAGTTTTCCGAAATATCAAAGCTTCCAGTAGATTCAGGTCTATTATTTTTCGTACCAAAGCTAAATCACGAAGAACAAAAGAAAGTTGTCACTAGTCTTGATCTTATCGGCAATGAGATAGGGAAAGCTGTTTATAAGGACACTCCAATAGACGTTCAGAACCAATCAGAATTAACGGTTCATTGGAGTGTTAACAATGTATATTTGGCATATCTACGCAAATCTGATCTGCGTTCGGGTAAGTTTATTGAAAGTGCCATTTCGGATCTTGTTAAGAAGTCTGGAGCAGATTCTATCTTCTTGATTGATGCGGCTAAAGACAAATGCAATGATGTTACCATCCCTTTATCTTTTCAACTCATGATTTCTGAGAAACATTTAACATTTTATGAGTATCTTGGTTACACTCAAACAAATCCTTCTTATAGTCGCCAAAAAATAATCGATTGTATTGATGCATTAGCGAAGTATTCTGTAAGAGATATCATCAATAGTATCAAAGAATGTTTAGCTAATATTGATAAATACAAATTGTCGACAAACGATTTATCACCTTTAGTCATTGGTGTTTACACGCTTGAACATTTCATCCCTCTTCATGACAAAGACTTGCTTACTAACTTTAACGTCTTGATAAGCGAGAAGAAACTCGGCGAGAATGCCAAATGTCAAGTTTTGGGATTCTTGTTCAACAAACTCTTCAAGGCCAATTGGTATGAAAATGTTGATTTCATTTCCACTAAAGAATCTCGAGAAATATTAAGGCCTATCTTGATTTATTATAAAATCGTTGATCTTATCAACAATAACCATGAGTTTTATTCCAAATCTCTCAACTAGATAACCAGAAATGTCTGGTTATGATCTTGATAGTGGTCTAATCGCGATCGCTAAGTGACATCAGAGGATGCGACGAGGTGTCGCTGTCGTTGTCAGACGATGTTCCGATAACAAGACTTGAGCCATGCTGAAACAAAGAAGTCGATCCTTCGAGCAGTGCTGAACACGTGATGGAACGAGGATTCCCAACTCTCGAATCGTGAACATCACCGAGATACTCCCAATCGTCGTCGTCGTCGATGTAGTAACTCGGCGGGTACATCAGATCGTATGCACTCTGAAGTTTCTTAACGATGAATGGTCCTCCGCGTGCTATGGCTTCTTGTCCGGTAATCTTCCCTTGGCGAACAACTGCTCCACCAGCCAACACCGTAACACTCCACAAAATTTGTGAAAGACCAATAGTCACCGAAACAGCACCAGTGCCTATAGCAGCGGTACCAACAGCTGCAACAGCAAAACCCTCGAGAATATCAGTATCATGAATCATCTTCATAGCATCTTTATGAGAGATGCCAAGATGACGAAGAATTTTCGTTAAGGAGTACATAACGAGTCGGTATTATTTAAGAATGGCGGTGTTATTGAATTTCAATCTTATGACAGTAATAACTGTCATATTAGAACATAGGACGAGAGTCCTTTCCTGTGATATAATCGAGCGCAGATGCAGCTCGTTTATACCAGTTTTCGTTACGAACACGCTCTTCATGAGTCGCGTTGTAGTTACGATCTGGATGAAGCTTGAGTGACAATTGTCGAAATGCTTTCTGGCACACTTCGTGTGTACTTCCCTTGGGAACACAAAGAATTTCGTATTCATTCTTTGATTCCCAAGGCGGGACTAAACCACTGGTGTTATGTTTTGATTCTGCTGAATTATACTCTTCACTGCTTCCCTGATCGCCGCCAAACTCTGCTGGGAGCGGGCCTTCATTACGATCTTTGAGATACTCTTCCTTGAATAACTCACGATACTTAGCAGCTTTAACTGGATCGATATCAAGACTCTTCAACAAAAGGTAAGCTCTGTTAAGTTCCTTTCTTTTGCCTTCAATGATTCCTCGTAACAACGAGTCAGCAGAAGGAACGTTATCACCTGGTGCTAGCTTGTCCATCGGGGGCTTGATCAAAACCAAGCGATGAACATCAACAAACCGAAACTCCTCTGCGAGGAGTTTATGACTTCCAATACGACAAGCACGTCCTTCAACCTGCTCTTCAGAAGCTGGGTTCCATGACGGATCGATGAAGATCACTTCACGTGTCTCCTTAAGATCTAGACCTAAACTTCCGGCTTTAGAAATTAATAGCACATTGACATCAGACTTACGATCATTGTACAGCTTCACAGCTTTAGCACGAGTATCTTTATCAAGTTCACCGGTAATAACACGGTATTCTACTCCACGCGATTCTAAACCTTTCTCAAGAATTCGGATACCATCGTCGATAAAGCCAGAGTAAATAATCGTTTTGAGCTTTAGGTCGGCGACCCGATCAAGAGCCCATTCGATCAGGTTGAATGCTGTTCATAGCATGACGAAGTCCAGTAAGGAAGGCAAATGGATCCTTCTTCTTGCCTTTAGCGTTGAGAGCTGCAGCTTCATCATTAGCTGAACGCTGGATTTTCAAGTACTCACGGTAATAGTCATCGTCCATTTCGAACACATGATCATGATAACGCTTAGTTGGTAAGTCTGGACTGAAGCCTCCATCTGTTCTAGCAGGATCATCATTCTTCGATGTTGCCATCGTATGGAAAGCGAAGACTCCCTTAAGATAATCAACTTTTCCAGCAAGAGTAGGTGGCATAGCCAAAGGGCTTTCACCACGAATCATGGCCACCAGATTGGTGACATCCGAAAAGCTGTTAACCAAAGGCGTTGCCGTGAGACACAGCACTCGTTTAGCACGAATGCAACAATTGATCATCGCGTAAGCTGACTTACCAGAACCATCATCCTTGATGTTAGTCCGATATTCAGCAGCCTCGTCAATGATAAGTAGAGCATCATCACAGTAGTAAGGATTGCTCTTGAAGTTGTTGATAAAGCTTGTATGAGTGTAATTCTCATAAGCTTCGTCAAAGTCAAAATCGTTGTCACCAATGAAAGCATCGAGTTCCTTGTTAAAGTTATCGAAGAGACTCTTTGGTGAGACGACGATAACCTTCTTGACAACACCAGACATGAGAAGACAAACGCTTGCCGTAGCAGCTGTCAATGTCTTACCAGAACCAACATCGAAAGCAGCAACAAGACCATGATGATCTTTCAACCACTTAACAGCCTTGACTTGATAGTCGCGAAGAGGCATGGAAGAACGATCAATGATCTTATCCCAATCGGTTTCGAAACGTCGCTTGTTCTTCGGCTCGGATTCAGATCCAGAGTAATCTTCGCTATCAGCTACAGATTCGCTACAAGTGTCTCCGAAATCACTGTCCGAATCGTTGGAAGCAAAGTCAGCTAGCTCCGGTAGATCAAATGGGCTACCAGCTGCTCGAGGGGCGTCAACATACTTCAATCGAGTTCGAGCTTTCGCTACCTTTGCAGGATCGCGAACACGCTTCTTAATCTCCGAGTCGCCATAAGCATCGTTAAACTTCTTCGCTTTAATAGCTGCTCGTTTAATCGAAACTATCTTCTGTTCATAGGACATAATACGCCAAGTGAACAAATCGAGAATTCCAAGAGCTCGAACCATTGCGTGCTTAACACGATCATCGGTTTCATCTTCGATGAGTTTTAGTCGCTCGTCTAAGATAGCCTTGGTTCTTGCAGCCTTCTCTTCTTTACTTTCTGTGGGTAACGTTTCGTTGAGGCGATTCTTCGGAGTATCCTTGATAATCCGATTAGTTCTCTTGCTACGAAAGTAACCTTCAGGAACAGGCTTCAAAGAGTCTTTGTATTCCTTCTCCATCTGCTTCTTAATCTTCTTGAGACTAGCTTCAAATTCACGAATAATACGTCGTCTGAAAGTATCTTCCTCTTTGTGATGTCGAGCGATATTACGCCGCATAGCAACAGTGAACCTTTCGAAAGTTTTGGTAACGTTCGCCTTTTTGTCGGACTGTTTTGGCGGCGTTATAGATCGATCGGGGTTATATCCCCTAACAATCGATGTTCGGATGGGCATTTTTCTATGATATTTCCGAGAGAATGTTTTCATTTATCCCATATGGTATCAAACAAATTTTGAGAGTCTTATCCAAAGCCTATCACTTGACAACAACGAAGCCATTTAAAGACTTGCTCTGATATTTTCTACCAGGCTCGATTTTCAAATTGAACATAACATCTGTTTTTTTCGAGAAACAAAACATTCATTGTCCATCATGAGATCCGTACTTGTATTTCTCCGAGTTAGTACCGAAGACCAAAGTCTTACTAACCAGCGTTTTGAAGTGAGTTCATATCTTACGAAACGAGGTATTTCACCAACATGTGTAAAATATGTAACCATGAAGGGTTCTTCTTTTAGACGAGTCCATCCAGTTATGAAGCAACACATTGATGATTTATTGGCTCTACCGAATAAAGAGCGACCATCTGAAATTGTCTTTGCTGCTGTTGATCGATTTTGTCGAGACTGCACAATCGGAACTGAGATAATTAATACGCTAATGAATATGGACATTACAGTGCGTTTTGCACGAACTCCACATCTTGATATCTTAACATCAGAAGGATGGGGAGAGTTTCAAACTCTTCTTCAAGCCGCTGAGCTTGAGAGTATCAATAACTCAACACGAGCAAAGATTTATTGGGAGCGTCGCCGTATTGAATTAGCCGCTCTGGGGGATGAAACATCGACGATAAAGAAGAGACCACGAGATGGTGATAGTTATATGGCACCACCAGATGTCAAACGCATCAGGCCATCGTCATATCTCTTTTCAACGATGACTCAAGAGAAGAAGAACGAATATGACCGAGATCTACTGTATTTGATTTACATGTTTGGACATGATTCAGCTACTGTGTTAGATTTAATGAGACAAGTGGAAAAAATTCATAAGACATATTCTCCAGAATTGCAAGAATCTACTTATGGTATTCGCACCGGTAAACGACATTGGCAATCATATGAGGTTTTTGTTGGAGACGATGAAGATTTCTCTAATATCCTCAATGTCTATCGTTTGAGTCCATCAGGACCTGGTGCTTATGATCGTTGGTCTTCAGACGCTATTAATGAAGTCTTTGAGACTCTACTGCCGAAAGTTGTACCTCAAAATCGAACACTGTTAAACCAAGAAAAGTTTCTTGATCTTGTCAAGATCTATGAATTTAGTCGTCGTCTAATAGATGTTCCAATAACTGTCTAAAATTATGCCTATGGGCATAATTATACCCATGAGTATAATTATAAGTCTATCGCTTAATCTAAAAACTATGGAGTTGCCGTATCGTAATAAGATAACTAGTGCTGAGATCAACCCAGTGTTGATAGATTTCTATCGCTGTAATTCCGGGTCATTTAAGCCATTAGGGTTTTGGTATGCTATCAATGATGGATGGAAGAAGTTTTGGTATGACGACGAAAAAATGGATATCATTGACAACAAGTTTATTTATGAAATCTTAATAAATTCACGGGATTTTACAACTGATCTTACTCGGAAAAATCTTGATAAGATCTTGATCATCAAAGATCCTCAACATTTGGAAGCTTTCGTTAAGAAATATGGGGCGATGTTCGATGAAAAATATAACCTTATTGAAAAAAGCCTTAAGAAAGACTTTGACATTTATTCTTTGACTGATCTAGTTAAGATCGGTATAAATTGGAAGTTGTTGGAATCACATTATGCAGGATTCGAGTTAAATTTTTATGATGAGCGTTTCAGACCAATGCTTTGGTATGGGGCGTTTGATTGTGCTTCTGGTAGTATCTGGAAACCTTCGAAGATTGTTAAATTCAATCTTATTACATCGAATTAAGCTTAAAGAGTTCATTCCTCAAATGTGCTCATACAATAGTCGATCTTCCGATCAATGAAATTAACCAATCGATCCCATTTCTGAGAGTCGGTATGTTGTTGGAAACGATAACCACTTGGGCTCTTATGGCATTCAACGCAGGTGTCAATGTGATAAGGGACGTTGATCAAACAGATACCACGTTGATTTAACAACGCACGCTTCATTCGATCACGTCTGACGGTGTCAATGTACATGCGTTCGCCTTCGAGCGTATTAGGATGAAACTTATTGGGGAATACATAATGTTGAATTCCGTTATACTCAAGAGCTATCTTCCATTCAGGATAATATGCATCTATTTCTAGATTCTTCCCTGTTTCTGGATTGAGAAGAAAATCGGGTCGATAACCAATTTTTAAGTGTTCAAGATCAGCACCTCTGTTTCGAAGTAGTTGTGCAAAGGCGTTAATTGCCAGTGTTTCCGATTTACTACGACCTACTAATGGAACACTATTCCTAAGTGATATTCCAGGGCGTGGAATTTTGGGGTTTTCGCTAAACCATTGCTGCCACTGGCATGACTTCGTCATGTCCTTGATCTTCTTCACCATCTTACCGGATTTGTCTCGTGACAATATCCATGTTGCAATTGCGGCAATAATGATAATCACGATCCATACTTTTAATGGAATTATAGACAATAACACTTGAAGCATGTTTTATTCGAATTGAATTACTTCTTTGTACCTATTCTTGAAACAGTAATATTGTCTTGGTCGACATCAGTTTAACCCACTGGATATTATTAGTCTGAATTCATCGAACACTGTGAGGTATTTTTCATAAAAATATGATCTGATTTAAGTGTCGGGCCAAACGCGATTTTTTCAGATTACAACTATAGTTGTAATCATCTATATTAAGTTTTGTCGAACATAAGCCCGTAAATTCTCAGGAACATACATAAAAATATCCCCATTCTGTTGAACGGCAGCTAGATAAAGTTCAGGCGTCATTAACTCTTCCGGGACATACTCAAGAGCGTATCCATTCTGTTGAACGGCAGCTAAACAAAGTTCAGGTGTCTTTAATTCTTCTGGGACATATCGGAGAGCATACTCATTTCGTTGAACGGCAGCCAGACAAAGTTTAGGTGTCCTTAACTCTTCTGGGACATATCGGAGAGCACCCCCGTACTGTTGAACGGCAGCTAGACAAATTTCGGGTGTCTTTAACTCATCTGGGACAAACTGAAGAGCATTTCCATTTCGTTGAACCGTATCTAGACAAAGTTCGGGTGTCTTTAACTCTTCTGGGACATGCTCAAGAGCATCCCCATTCCGTTGAACGGCAGCTAGACAAATTTCAGGTGTCTTTAACTCTTCTGGGACAAACTGGAGAGCACGTCCATTCCGTTGAACGGCAGCTAGACAAAGTTCGGGTGTCTTTAACTCTTCCGGGACAAACTGGAGAGCACGTCCATTCTGTTGAACGGCAGCTAGACAAATTTCGGGTGTCTTTAACTCTTCTGGGACAAACTGAAGAGCATCCCCATTCCGTTGAACGGCAGCTAG
>CALMQQ010000292.1 GCA_937871845.1 uncultured bacterium | reverse complement strand
CGAATAACAATGGAATCGTCGTGGAACCAAGAGGTCCGACCATTAAAAAGACTAACAGAGTTGAGACAATCACACTAAGCATGATTATCTTAAAAGATTTACTTTTCTTAATACCTTCCCCGCTTTCTTTGCTAATTATTGGAAGTATGAACTGTGAAGAAAAACCTCCTACGATATAGATAATTCTCCCTACTAAAACAAGAAGTGCGTATTCTCCTGCCTCGGTGGCTGTTAAAAAATGTTTTACGAAGATTAAATCTAGACTTAGAAACGATATTGACGACACTTTTGCTATGGTAGCAGTTGCTAAGAATGCTCGAGAGAATCTCATATTTGCCCTTGAAGGCTTAGTAGTAGTATCAGTATTTTGATGAGCTATTTTCCTAGCGACTATCCAACCTCCACAGAATCCGAGGAATAAGGATATCGGTCCAGCTGCGTAAACGAGGTGTTCCAATCCAAAAGTTACAAATATTACTGAGAACAATAGTTTTGAAAATGCTGCTACTAGTGTAAGGACTGCCAGGTGAATTTAAGACTTCCTTCTAGATAACCTCCATCCCATGCTTTAAGCATTAAGGAAACCCAAACGGGAGTGAATACAAGAAAAGGAAAGAGTGTATGCGAGTTAAAAAAGTCTTCTGAAAACGGAACTACCAACAACCATATAAGAGTAAAGAGGATGGATAATTTAATAACTTTGTTACGATGTTCATACCACAATCTTCCAACAGGTTTCCCGTATTTCCCATACACGAAAGCAGTCTGGTGGGATACCGTTTTATTTATTCCAGCAGCGATCAAATTGACTATGAAAATAAAACTTCCCATCAATCCAATTAATCCAAATTCTTCAGAACCAAGATTTCTGCCAAGGTAAGTACTAGTTAAGAAATCAAGGAAATTGGCACCTACGGATGCCCCAACTAATAGTGTTATTCCAAAACTACCACCCTTTAGCAATGTTGTAGCTTTATTGAAGTAGGGACTGATTTTGGGTCTAAAATTAAATTTATTTTTCTCTGATACTCGTTTCGATTTTAATTCTTCTTTTACAATTTGGTTGGTTTCTTTGGTCGAGAGATGTAATCCATGATGAGTTTTCTCCCAGAAGTGCGGTTTAAAGATCAGTTGTTGCGCTGCTTTGAATGCGGCGACACTAGCAAGAATCCAATAAAGAGGGATAAAGAAGACATACTTGATTAAACCGTAGTGTTCCTTCTTTGCACATCCAATCATATAATTAAATATGTACATGAAATTTCCACCGACAAGAGAAATTCCTGCGATGTAGAAAATCCATGATGGATAAAGAGCTTCGATGTATTCCCCAACAAATGGTCTAAATGCAAAATAGACAAAAGTAGCCAACCATAGTAAAGGGTTAATCAGCATAAAGCTGATTCGCATACCTATAATTAATTGAAAGATGAGAGCATGAATTCCGTGCTCTCGTAGAAATTTTAGAGGATTTCTCATATGAACCAAATATGTTTGCATATAGCCCTTAATCCACCGAGAACGTTGCCTAACCCAGTTTTTCGGGGAGCTATTTGCCTCTTCATATGTCGTTGAGTCGATAATTGCTGTTGAATATCCTGCTTTGAAGATTCTGACACCGAGATCGCAATCTTCTGTAACATTGAATGGGTCCCATCCTTGCATGGTAATCAATTGCTTTGTCCTGAAGTGATTACTTGTTCCTCCAAGTGGAATTGTTGTTTTGATTGATTGCAATCCTGGAAGGATGACATCGAACCACAGAGAATATTCCGCTGTAAAAAGTCTGGTCAGAAGATTATCGTCTGGATTGTAGTAATTAAGTTTAGATTGCAAACAGAAGACCTTCTCTCCGCTTTTTCGGAATCCGAGATACGCTTTCTTTAATTGAAGTGGGTCTGGTTTGTCTTCTGCATCAAAAATTACGACATATTCCCCTTTCGATAGTTGTAGACCATAATTACAATCCTTCGGTTTGGTCCTAGGTTGTGAATCGGGAACTACAATAACTCTAATGTACTTTGGCAGTTTAAGCTTCTTTGCGGCGGCAAGTGTTTCTTTATCGTCTTTTTCAAGCAGTATTAAGACATCTAATTTACGCTTTGGCCAGTCGAGATTTCTGATGGATTTTACAAATTCAGGCAATATATTACCTTCTTTGTATAGTGGACAGAGAATACTGTAGATAGGTAGAT
>CALMQQ010000291.1 GCA_937871845.1 uncultured bacterium | reverse complement strand
ATGGAGGTTCAGCTTTACGTATCTGCCATGGACTTAATCGAATGTCGGTAGATTTAGATTTTGAAATTAAAACCGAAGTCACACAGGATTTTCTGGAAGAGCTGAAATCCGAAATTGAGTCGTACTTTTCAAATCAGTATAAAACAGATTCGACATTTATGACCGTAAAAATTAGTGGTGTTCGTGGACTCCGATTGAATTTCCATATTGGAGAAAAACTAGGATTGGGTCATGCTTCGGACCAAATTCATCTAAAGATTGACTTGAACCAATTCAATTCAGAAAAGTCAACAACAGAAAAAATTCCGATAAGTAGAGATCAGTTATCGTTTGTAATCAAGACTTACAATATGTCGAATCTTATGGCAAGTAAAATAGCAGCTATCTTTTTAAGAGGAGAGAGAAATATTGGGAGCAAAACATTTAATGAAAAAGGTAGGGATATATATGACTTGCTCTGGTATATGGATAAAAAGGCGATACCTGATCTAGATTATTTAAAAGCCAAAGGTGTGAACACTTCTAATCTACAGAAACTGTTTGATGAATTGACTATAAAAATGAATACAGTGGAAGTAGATAATCTTGAGCAGGATCTAATTCCGCTGTTTACTGATAATAACTATATTACTAATTGGCTGACTAACTGGCATGAGAGTTATTTAAAATTGGTTCAGTCCTATCCTATACACCGGATTAAAGAACTTGAAAGGATAGAAATTAAAACAGAATTCTTTACTGATAATTACACTTTTGCATATGAGTACAAGACGGAAGAAGGAAAGTCAGTTTGGTTTATAATTAATATTAGCGATTATTGGATAAGTTTCGCGGATGGAGATATTACAATTGATATATCTCGAGAAGTTGTCGAAAAGATAACTGAGTCCGGTAAGAGTGACAAGATAAAGCAATATGCAACGTTGTTTCATAAAAAGATTGAGGATTATATTTCAAAATCAAATAGAGAAGTTGTGGGTGATAGATTGACCACAAGGCTTATACGTCTTACAGCAGATAGATTAAATAGATCGGAACAGATAGTTCTGACAAAATCAGCACTTTTAAATTGTGAATTTGATGATTTATTGAAATGAAGTATTCATGAAGGTAGACATAAATGATCCCAAAACTGAAAAATTAATTGAAAATATGACTCTATATTTCTCAGAGATACCTACTTATCTTGGATTAACGAAAAAATTGAGTGGAGTCAATGAAGAATTGGGTAAGATGCGTGGAGTGCTTGTAGAGCTAAACAAAAACATCAAAGAGGCAAATGAATCCTCTGAAAAGTTAACTAGAGCACTTAATAAAATTAGTAAAGCAGGAGTTCTTGTTGGACTTCTAGCTGTGATAGTAGCGGCCTTAAACTTAGCTTTTGAAATTTACAAATATTGCAATAGATGAATAGGCCTGATACCAAAACAACTCTAACCCCAACCCTCCGCTTCCCCGAATTCTCTGGTGAGTGGGAGGAAAGAAAATTAGGAGACTTAGGTTCTGTCAAAATGTGCAAAAGAATCTTTGCCCACCAAACTAAGGAAGTTGGAGAAGTACCTTTCTATAAAATAGGCACCTTAGGGAGTGTCGCTGATGCATTTATCAATAAAAATTTATTTAAGAACTATAAATTACAATATAACTTTCCAAGAAAAGGACAGACTTTAATCACTTGTAGTGGAACGATCGGTAAGTGCGTTCAATTCGATGGTCGTGATAGTTATTATCAAGATTCTAACATTGTCTGGATCGATAACGATAATGAAGTTGTTGATGATGATTTTCTTTTCCTTCTGCTAACTAATTGTAGATGGGACAAACTAAATTCAACGACTATCACGAGAATCTACACAAATGATTTAAGATCGTTGAAATTCGAATTCCCGAAATCCGAAGAACAACGCAAAATCGCCTCCTTCCTCACCTCCGTAGACGACTGGATTGAGAATCTAAAAAAGCAAAAAGAAGCACAGGAGAAATACAAAAAAGGGATGATGCAGAAAATCTTTTCGCAGGAGATAAGGTTTAAAGATGAGGATGGGAGTGATTATCCGGAGTGGGAGCAGAAGAGGTTTAATGAAATATTAGTTAGTACATCTCCTAAGTACTTCCAAATCAAAAGCTCTGAAATTATAGCTACAGGAGAATATAAGGTAGTTGATCAAGGAAAAAGCTTAATTGCCGGTTATTCAAATAATTCAAACAAGGTATTTGAATCGACTCCGGTTATTGTTTTTGGGGATCATACTACAATTTTAAAGTATATCAATTTCGATTTCATTATCGGAGCAGACGGAACTAAAAAATTGATGGCTAAAAGCAATGAAGATAATTTAAAGTTTTTGTTCTACCTACTACAATCAAATCAAATAAAACCAGAGGGCTACAAGCGACACTTTTCTATCTTGTCGAAAATGATATTTAGTAAACCTACATTATCAGAACAACAGAAAATCGCAGACTTCCTATCGTCAATTGACGATCTAATTAATATAACCAACCAACGCATTACCCAGGCTGAGAAGTGGAAGAAAGGGGTGATGCAAAAAATGTTTATTTGAATAACTTTATTATAGAACATCAAAAAGAAACAGAGAGGTATTTAGATTTAATACCTAAAGAGGACATTGCACTCTGGCTTTTAAATGAAGGATATTACCCTGAGCAGAATGTGTTGCCACCTTCTTACACGATTAGCAATTTTATTCTTAAAAAGAATGCGTTTAATTCTAATAAGTCTGATAAATTGGTAAAGGTTGCTTACCCAAAAAGTAACATCGCCTCTCGGGTGTTCTCCATTCAAAATCCAAAATACTACCATAATATTGTTTTTCATCTTTATCAGAACTGGGAAGAGATAAAAAAGATATTGTTTGACAAAGACTTAAGGGTTTACTCATATAGCTTTCCTATTCCTTTAGATACGACCACCAAAGGTGTGGTTGGGAAACTAAGGTCAGGTAGACTTATATATGAGTGGATTGAAATGGCTGAGAAGGACTTAATAACAGAAGTATACAAGTACAATTATATTATAAAGTCAGATATTACTAATTTTTACAAATCAATATACACTCACAGCATTGGGTGGGCAATTCATGGACGTGATCAATCCTTGCGCGACATAAAGGAGCAGAAACTATTTGGTTCAAAAATAGATAGATGTTATATGCTTTCTAATGAACTTAGGACAAACGGTATACCTATAGGATCAGCATTAAGCGATTTAATAGCTGAGATAATATTATCTAGGATTGACACGCAGGTATCTTTGAAACTTAAAAATGAAAATGTTGACTTTATTGCAACAAGATTTAAAGACGACTATAGATTTTTATGTATGAACGACGATGATGCAAATTTAATAATTAAAACTTTAAGGGATGAATTAGAAGAATTTAATCTGCTTATCAACGAGGAAAAGACTAGCGTTGAAAAACTTCCTCAAGGGCTATATAGGAAACACGATAGAGATTATTATAATTATTCACTTAAACACAAAAAATACATCCCCTTTAAAACTTTCGAATTGACATTATTGAGAGTTTTAGATATTCATCAGAAGTATAGAGGGACTAGCATTATTGAAAAGTTCTTATGCGAGTTAATTAATGATTCGTACGGATTGAAAATACAATTCACAAAGAAGAGTAAAGAGATGGAATATAAAGAGATTATAAAAACATTCTCATTGTTAATAATGTTGAAACGTGAATCTCCAAAGGCCTTATGCCATATCTTGTCGATTATTGAATTGGTTTTTATTAAATATCGTAAAATCCATAAACCTTTAAAGGAAGATATAAAAAAGATTATTTTAAAAGAAATTGATAAAGCTATGCAGTTAAAGTCTGTCTATGAATTAATATGGTACATATATTTTGCGAAGTACATGTCTTTAGGTTTGGACTATATATATTTGAAGGAAGAAATAAAGAAAATGATGCCAGATGATCCCTTATTGCTATCAGTTTTTGAAAGTAAACAATGTTTTTTTAAAGATGCAGAAGGTATTCAATTATTTATTTCACCTCAAAAAAGTGTAGACAGAAGTCTTGCTGAAAGGCTATCGGTATTTAATAAGGAATAGAAAACAAAATATGCATCAATCCGAACAACAACTTGAAAATGAACTTATCGCCCAGCTAGGCTATCTCGGCTTTGAGCGAGTTAGCATATTAGACAAGCAAGCACTGGAAGATAATCTGAAAGTTCAGCTCGAAAAATTCAACAAGACCGAATTTTCGGATTTGGAGTTTACTAAGATACGAAACCATCTAAACAAAGGCGATAGATTTCAGAAAGCGAAGACACTCAGAGATAGATTTGCACTTACTCGAGATGATGGTACTAGTTGCTACATCAGATTTTTTAACACAGATCAGTGGTGTAAAAACGAATTCCAAGTTACAAACCAGATTACCCAAACTGAGAAATATCAAAACAGATACGATGT
>CALMQQ010000290.1 GCA_937871845.1 uncultured bacterium | reverse complement strand
ACTTTTTCAGAATTTACAGAATTCCTTTCCAAATATCCCTTTTTATTTGAAATGAATATGGATACTTATATCAATCCGACAACTATTAGCCTCCAAGATACTCCGATTCTTTCAAAACTTAAACAGCTAGGAAAAAATTTAGACGGAATAGAGTGGAATGATGAGTTCAAAAATGATTTCGCTAATAGTTTTGTATTTTCTTTCTTTTTGATCTTGGGAGAGGAAGATTTCCAGGATCTTTATGACGAAAGAATACTAAGGTATTGGGGTGATAGATTCTGGGTTCAAGACGCAACTATTCCTCGTGCACTTGTGGTAACTCCTAATGGTTTGAAAAATCTGGCTAATGATCCAAAGAAAAGCAAATCAAATGCAAGTCATGAATATTTCCATTTTTTCTTAAATAGATATTTTTCATCTGAATCGGATCCTATGGGCTCTTCTCAATATATACTCCCAAAATGGTTAATAGAAGGTTTGTGCAATGTAATGTTTTTAACCGAGAGGGGCAGGACAGATGATGGCTTTAGGGAAGCACAAATAAATAAATTGATGAATGGAGAAGAAGAATTATTAACAGCTCAAGATATTATGAATTCAGATGATGTTAATTACCTTCATTATAGTGTCTTTACTCATTTCATATTCAAGGTACTAAATTCAGCGATTGATGGGGAAAAAGAAATCAAGTCTATTCCAATACGTTCTTACGGAATAACAAATAAAGTATTAAAAGCAATGAAAGATGCATATGGAAAATTGAAGATAATTTATCCACCAGCGCCTTCTAATCTTCATAATCTAGTCGCAATCGAGATTATTGGTTCAATATTAAAAGATTCACGCAGTTTCAATAAATTTAACTTCAATAATTTGATGAAAACTTTTAACTCAAATAGAGAAATATTCTATGCAGACTATTTTTTCCCTGAGTGGGAGACAGACGATGAACAGTATAGAGAAATGATAAGATTCTTCCGAAAAATAAAAGAAATACAAATTAGTAAAGAAACTAACAGCAATGAAAATAATAAATAAATAGATATTAATTATTATGTTTGGGGAGGATTTAAATAATATTGGTAAAATGTTAGTTGGTTTTGCAGGAAGCCGAAGAGACTCTGCATGGAATAAAATGAAGGAAGAAAGTTATGAGCGTGCTGGAGGTAGGATTACAGGTGTAGAACTACAAGAGTCTATAATTGCTTCAATTGAAAGACTGGTCCAAATATCAAAAAAATATGAGGAATTTTCTCTCGATGATAATAACGGAAAGGAATATTTTGTTTTTG
Organism: uncultured bacterium; assembly: GCA_937871845.1. Taxonomy (GTDB): domain Bacteria; phylum Patescibacteriota; class Dojkabacteria; order B142; family OLB20; genus JAJTYI01. The sequence continues at coordinate 848 of CALMQQ010000290.1, read as the reverse complement.
GTAACTCTGCCAGAACAATTTATGAATGGTTCACCTTTTATATAGATAATTCAGTAAATGAATCAAGTGGAATATCTACAGTAATGTGGATCAATCTTATTGCGGAGACTGATGTTCTAGTGTTTCTAGAAGATAAATGGAGTAAAGGTCATATTTCTCCTTCTCCCATTAATGATGGGTTTTCATTGTATCAATATATCTCGTCAACTATAAATGAAGATGTTTCTTCAAACTTTGTAAATGTATATAACGAAGAACACGATAATATCATTCATTTCTTAGGGAGTAATAGATTGATTTATAAGCCATTGACTAGGGAATACCAAAGCACAAGGAATCCTGGCATACAAGATTTAAATTTCCCGTATTTTATAGACGAGAAAACAATATTTAAAGATTCTATGAAATACTCATTCTTTGTTATGCTTGATGATAAGGATTTCGGGGAGCTGTACTCGGACGTTGTTGTTAAATACAAATCAGATAGATTCTGGGTTCTTGATTGTCCTTCAGTTAGATCTGTTGTAATTACTCCAAATGGTGTCAACAATCTTATTCAGGATCCGCGACTCCTTGATTCGAATGCAAAACACGAAGCATTACATGCATATACTGATGCTCGTCTAGAAACTAGGCAAGATTTAATGAGGTCGGGTCAATATTTATTGCCCAGATGGACTATAGAGGGTCTAGCAAATTTTGTGTCGGGTAGAGGGCGCGAAGAAGATGGATTCAGAGAGCGACAACTTCGGACCTTTAAAAAATTTGGGTTGAAAGAATTTGATGAAATAGCTAGTAATGATGATGAATATTATGAGTATTACACACTGTTAATGTACTTCTTGTTA
>CALMQQ010000289.1 GCA_937871845.1 uncultured bacterium | reverse complement strand
ACCTTCCTCTAGGATTTGTTATACAAGTTTTTGGTAGGTCTTGTCGAAATTGGTCATATGAAACTTGGGCTAAATCTATGTTAATTTAACAGATTGAGTATATTAAAGGCAATATTTCAGATAGTAGGCTCCTCAAAAGAGTTGTTTGGCAATACATCTTAAACAGATTACATTCTTAATTATTTATACTTGAGTAGAATTTAGGATCATTTAATAAAGCCACCTTTTTATTAATGTATAATCAAATTTACCTAAGCATTTATTGGGAAAAGATAAATAATTATTATGACTAAACGAATAGAAATAAACCCACAATTCAAGAAAGCATTTAATACCCTAGAAAAGACAAATACAAACCTGCTTATTACTGGGAAAGCAGGGACGGGAAAATCAACTTTTTTGGACTATTTCGTCAACCATACCAAAAAAGCCTGTGTGGTATTAGCACCAACTGGTGTTGCAGCCTTGAATGTAAATGGAGAGACAATTCATTCATTTTTTCATTTTCATCCGCATATTACAAAAACGGAGGTAATTGCTAGGGCTAAGAGGGTTAAGAAAGACTCGATTTATAATAAGATTGAATTAATGATAATTGATGAGATTTCGATGGTGCGTGCTGATTTGTTCGACTACATAGATGTTTTCCTCAGAACTGCTCGTAAGAACAAGTTGCCATTTGGTGGAGTGCAGCTTTGCCTTGTAGGTGACTTATTCCAACTCCCGCCGATTGTAATGGAGAACGAAAAGTCGTTCTTTAAAGACAATTACAACAGTCATTATTTCTTCGGAACAGAAGTATTCCGAGATATGTTCTTTAATCTTCGTTGTCTTGAACTTGATACTGTTTATCGTCAGTCGGACACGCAATTCATAAATGTTCTTAATGCTATCAGAGAAAATAAACTATCAGAAGAACATTATGAATTTTTGAATGATCGAGTAAACGATGTAGAAAATGATGAGGATTATGTGACAATAGTAGCTACTAATAGGTCGGCTGATAAAATTAATTCAGATAACTTGAACAAACTGGAAACGAAATCTAAGAAATATGTCGGAAACGTGAAAGGTAGATTGTCTGAAGGTGTTTATCCAACAGAATTAGAGCTAACTCTGAAAGTTGGCGCAAAAGTGATGTTTTTAAATAACGATAGTAATGGACGATGGGTCAATGGAACTGTAGGTGAAATTACAGAATTACTCGATGATAAAATAGTCGTGGGAACAGATTCAGGACAATCTTATGAAGTGGAACCTCACGAGTGGGAAGTGAATAAATACGTGTATGATGAAGACAGCAAATCTCTAGAACAGGAACTTGTCGGATCATTCAAGCAATTTCCCCTTCGTTTATCATGGGCAATTACTGTTCACAAAAGCCAGGGAAAGACTTTTGACAATGTAATTATTGATATGGGTTGGGGTACTTTTGTTTCAGGACAATTATACGTGGCACTAAGCAGATGCAGGACTAGCGAAGGGCTTGTAATAAAAAGAAGGTCGAGGCTTAATGTTATCGAAACAGATATCGTAGTAACTCAGTTCCTCGAAGGTATCGAACGTATATAGTTAAAATTGAAAAATTCCAATTATATGATTTCGGGTTGATTCAAAAGAGAAATTTGGGTAGACTGATTAGTTTTTTAGGGTCAGTTTGTTCTGCAAGTAGGAGAACTCTTTCCAATTGAAATGT
>CALMQQ010000288.1 GCA_937871845.1 uncultured bacterium | reverse complement strand
GAATACAATGTATTAAATAGTGGATTAGATGTAATCAATAAGTTTAAATATCTTCTTGTTGAAATTGAATTAGAGAGAGAAGGGTATCTAAAAATATTAGAACTTCTTAGCGGACAGAAAAATTATAAATTGATTGCAATGGGTGACTACAAACAAGGTCAGCGAGCTGTTGATGTCTTGGTGAAGAAAAACTAAGCTGGATATAAAATAGTTCTACTTTTCTCTTGAAATTCGCTATACTGATAGCAAATATTATTCGACTGCCCAGTCATGGTTCAAAAAAAAGGCTTTAACCTTCTCAAAACTCAAGTAGAACCACAAACTATATGGACTAAAATCTACAAGTGGACCACTACCACTGCAAGAGCAATTATGGTCTTGGTAGAATTAATCATTGTTGTAGCATTTGGTTTCAGAGTCGTGGTAGATCTACAATTCAAAAACTTCAACAAGGACATCGCCGTAAAAGAAGAAATAATGTCCGTATTACAAGAGAGCGAAACAAGACTTCGATCTACTCAAGACCGGATAGCTTTGTATGAGCAGTTATGGAGGAATACACCATATTTCAGTAATGTATACTTAGAGGTTTCAAAGATTATTCCATTAACTGTAGAGGAACTAAATATCCAAATTGTGAATGGTGAGATTACAATTCGTGGTTTTGCTAGTACTGAGACAATAGCTACGATAGAGAGCGGTTTCAAAAATTCTAGTCTGTTCACTCAAACAGAATTATCTAATATTGAATCACAAGGAAATAGTACGGATAGTTTCGTAATTAAATCTAAACTAAATAATTTACCTATGCGAAGTGAGGTATTATTCTAATGCAATTAAAAACAAGTACATCACAACTCAGAGAATATTTAGAAACTAAACAAGGCAAAACATACTTTATTGCCATAATGACTTTAATCACCGTTGCAGTCATGCTGGTATTTGCAATAGTTCCGGCGATTAAATCTATCACAGACAAGATTGCACAGAATGAGGTCCGAAGAGAATATTTAAATGCACTTACAGACAAGGAGAAAAATATAAAAGAATTATTAATACAAGAAGAACAGTCACAGGCGCAAATACAATTTCTAGAGTCTTCGTTGCCTTCAAAACGAAATGATGAGTATATTCTTGCTAATATTGGTGAAATAGCTGAACAAAACAATGCGTATCTTTTTAATGCTGACTTTTCAGAGGATTCCGTTGCAACGATAGAATCTGATGTTGAGAGTAAGAAAAGACTAAAACAAGTACCATTGACAATTAGTGTGCAAGGTACTATTCCTAGTTTGGGTGCATTCATGAAGAAAATGGAAGAATTCCCCATGCCGTTTGTTGTGGAAAGTATGATATACGGTAATAAAGACGTACGCAGTCAAAACTTACCAGCGAATAGAGGAGATTCTCTTTTGGTTATGAAAATTAATTATTACTACTACGAAGATGTTACAGAGTGAGAAAACTTGGTACACAATGGTATTGATAGGCTTCCTTGAGGTTCTGATTTTTATTGCATATCAGTTTTATACATCAATCACTGGCCAAAACGTTGATTTAGTTAAAAAGATTGATGATACTCCGATTTCCCCTGAACTTGGTATAGAGAAATTGACAATGAAACCAGTTTTGGAAGGAAACATTTTGATACAAAATAGTGATTTAGATTAAAATATCACTTTAAATTCCCAATTATTTAATAATTATGGCCACACTAAATATTGGAGTCGGTGGAGTCCCATTGACCTCAAAAAAGAACAATACCGTTTCAGGAATAGTAAGAGTTAAAGAGTTGCAACTTGATTTAATGGAGATCGAGTTTGTGCATGGTGTGAAGATGACAGCAGAGAGTGCAGATTTGGTGAATAAAACAAGAGAATCATCCCAAATTGAACTTACAATCCACGGTCCTTACTATATAAATTTGGCTTCAGATGATAATCGGAAATTTTACGGTAGTATTAAATATATTACCGATTCAATTTATATAGGGGGGTTGTGTGGGGCAAAAAGCGTAACTTTCCATCCTGCTTTTTATCAAAGGGAGGATAAGAAAATTGTTTATGAAAAAGTTAAGAAGGCGTTTAGTAAGATATACGAAGAATTTGAAAAGCCTAAATATGAAAATCATCCTGTACAGAAAGGAGAAATAACTTTGTCACCAGAACTTACAGGGAAACCCACTCAGTTCGGAGATATTGAGGAGTTAATAAAGTTGTCAGAAGAGTTTAAGAACGTAAATTTACGTTTTTGTATTGATTTTGCACATAAATTTGCTAGATCAAATGGCGAATATAATGGTTACGAGAAGTTTGATGAAATTTTAAGCCTAATTGAAAAGAATTTAGGAAAGGAGTTTCTGGAGAAATTGCATATGCATGTCTCGGCTATTAATTATGGAGAAAAGGGTGAAAAACATCATTTAACTTTCCTTCAAGGTGCAGAAGAGTACAAAGAAATGGGCGTAGTGGTTGAAGGAATTGAAAAATATTTCAATGAGTTACAAAAAAAAGGAAAAACAATAGACGCTGGTTTCAAATGGAAGGAATTACTGCAAGTGCTAAAGGATAGAGAAGTAGGAGGATATTTAGTGTGCGAAAGCCCGATACTGGAGTATGATGCGTTGCTCTTGAAGCAAACTTACAATAATTTATGATATAGTGATTAGACATTTATAAAAATAATATGGCAAAAGAAAAAACAGAGGAAATAGTTACAGAAACACCTCCAAAACACAAAAAGCCCACCGATTCAAAAGTATTACTTAATGCGGGAAGCATTTTACTTGGTGGCGTTTTGATATCAATGGCAATATTATTCTCCGGAAATGGTTTCTCCTTTGGATCGTCAGACACAGAGAATGCAACTGGAGAGGTTGCAGGTGATTGTTCTGGGGAAAACCGTTTTGGTGAGGGTTGTTATGATCAATACGCACAGGACTTGGAATTGGATTTGACAAAATTCCAGGAATGCGTTGAAGGCGAAAATTATTATGATGTAATAGATAGTGAGTTGGCAGCGGGAGAAAAATTTGGAGTTCAGGGAACACCCTCATTTTACCTCGGAAAAGGCAATGGTGAAGAATTTGATGGGTTTTACGTAGGAGGATTAAGAATCCAAGAATTAGAAACGCTCATAGGAAAACTTGAAAAAGAAGATGTTGCTTCTGTAAACAAATATTGGACTGATTATTTAAAAAATAGTGTACAAGAATATGCACCCCAGGTACGTGAATATTATGCATCCGCCGAAGGAGGATCACTTACAGGTGATGCACTTGAAAGTGCTGTTGAGGGATATATCAATGAGCAGACAACAAGTGTTAATACTGATTATGTAGTAAGAAAACTAAATGCTGGTGATGGGCTTACACAAGGAGACGGCGAGATTGTGATGATGGAGTTTAGTGATTATGAATGCCCTTACTGCCAGACTTTTGCAAATGATGTATTGATAGAAGCAAAAGAAAAATTCGTGGACACAGGTAAAGCAAGATACATTTATCGTGATTTTCCTCTTGAAAATATTCACCCAAGTGCTCGTTCTGCAGCAAATGCAGCTCGCTGTGCAGGTGATCAAGGGAAATATTTCGATTACCACGATAAACTATTTGAAATTAACTAACATTTACTCATAAAATGCGAAGGGGTCTGCTCTCCCTACTGATTGCTATATTTTTTGGGACATTGTTACTGTTTATTAGTTTCAATTATTCTCCTTTCAACGTTGATGGTTTAGATAATATTATTCAGCGTTATGGTATCACCGAAGAAGATGAACTTCTTGAGGTTATTCAAAGAAGTATCGAACTTGGAATTGCCTGGGAATTCTTAGACATAGGAATCCTGACAGCCTGGATTTTAATAATGGCAGGGTTTGTTATTTCCTTCTTTACTTCGATACATTTATTCATTGATAAACTTTTCTTTAGGAAGTTTTTTGAATCCCCCAAAATTCAACCAGCAATCAGAAGGGGTATTATGTTGTATTTTCTGATTTTTGCATTCGTGGGATTGCGTCTGATGGGAGCGTTAGAGTGGTACACTATTTTGATAACTGCTGTATTGTTGGCCACGGTGGAGTTTGTATTTGTTTCTACATTATCCAAAACTAATAAACGGATAAAATAGTATGAAAATAATCTCTTTAACAATAGATTAAAGAACTTAGTAATTCAATTTGCTATAATCGACTATCATTTTGAAACATCATGAGTAAGAAAGTTCTAATCGGAGTAGCATGGCCATATGTTAATGGTGATATACATGTTGGACATTTGGGAGGGTATTTGCTTCCTGCAGATATAGTTGCGAGATTTCATCGACTCAAAGGTGATGATGTCTTAATGGTATCTGGTTCTGATTGTTATGGTACGCCAATCACTGTTGAGGCCGACAAAAAAGGATTAAAGCCAGAAGAGGTTGTAGAGATGTATCATAAGAAAGATTTAGAACTTTTCAAAATGTACGGGCTGGACTATAACTTGTATACCAAAACAACCACTCAAAAACACAAAGAAGTGGTACACGAGGTTTTCTTGAAACTGTTGGATAACGGCTATATCGAAAAAGGCGTAATGCAACAATATTACGCAATTGATGATAATCAATTTCTACCCGACAGATATGTCGAAGGAACCTGTCCTTACTGTAATGCAGGCAACCAAAGAAGCGATCAATGTGAAAGCTGTGGAAGATGGTTGAAAGATGGAGAGCTCATTGACCCAGTGAGTAAATTAACTGGTTCAAAAGTCACTTTGAAGGATACAGAACATTACTTCTTGAATTTTGAGAAATTAGAATCGCAGTTGCGCGAATATCTTGATGCAAATAAAGAAAATTGGAAGAAGTGGGTTTGGAATGAAGCAAATGGTTGGCTAAAAGAAGGTTTACAGAGAAGGGCAATCACTCGAGATATGGATTGGAGTATTGATTTACCGATTGAAGAAATCAAAAAGCGTGACGAGAGCAAACAACTGAAAGATTTTACTGGAAAACATATTTATGTTTGGTTTGAGGCTGTGATTGGATATCTCTCAGCTACTAGAGTATGGTGTGAGATGGATGAAGGCACAACTGAC
>CALMQQ010000287.1 GCA_937871845.1 uncultured bacterium | reverse complement strand
TGTTGCTCTTTTTAAAATAGCCGAAGTTTCAAGCATTTCAACCATAAAAGTTGATTCTCCCCCTGCAAGACTGTCTGCAGAACCAACGCTGGTAAAGATTCTGTCAGTTAAAACAATTTTGGCATAATCGGCTGGTACGAAACATCCGATTTGTGCCAAAATAAACAAAATTGCAACTTGTCTAATATATGTTGATTTACCCGACATATTTGGTCCTGTGAGAATTACAAAATCAGTATTTCCTTGCTTAAAATAAACATCATTAGGGATAAACTGATCTTTTATTGATGACTCGACAACAATGTGACGAGAATTTTTAAACTCAGTTGTTTGACTGATGTCATCAGTGATCTCTGACCGAATCATTTTCATTTCCAGAGATAACTTCGCAAAATTCACATAAACGTCAATTATTGAAATAGCCTTTGAATATGAAATTATCGAACTAATTCTATTTATAATCTTTTCCCGCAAATCTTCAAATATTTTATATTCAACCTCAGAGGCTTTTGACTGGGCTTCTAATACAATGACTTCCCATTTTTTCAACTCCTCTGTAATATATCTTTCAGCATTAACTAGAGTTTGTTTTCGTATGTAGTTATCTGGTGCCTTCTGTGAATTTGATTTGCTGATTTCAATGTAATATCCGAATACTTGATTAAAGCCAACCTTTAAGCTAGAGATTCCAGTTTTTTGTTTTTCAGAAGCTTCAAGATTTTTTATGTAATCTCTTCCATTTTTTGCTTCTATGTTAATTTTATCAAGCTCAACGTCATATCCTTCCTTGATAATATTTCCCTCTGTAATGGTTATTGCCGGCTCTTCTTTAATAGAGTTATCTATCAGGTCAACTATAAATTTTATTTCTGAATATATATTCTCGTCAGGAAGATTTTTCTGGAATATTTTTAATTCGCTATTTTTAATTTTGGTGTAAAGACTATTCGCATTGTGAAGACTATTCTTAAAGTAGATTAAATCTCTAGCGTTTATTGCTCCCGTAGCTAATCTTGAAGTTAATCTTTCTACATCAACAATTTCATCAAGATCTGATATCAATTTCTCTAATAGTTCTCTGTTTTCAATTAATTCGCTCACATTATCGTATCTTTTCTCTATTTGTTGCTTATCTTTGAGAGGTCTAAGCAACCAATTGCGCAAAAGTCTCTGTCCCATCGCTGTCCTACAGTGATTAATTGTATTGAACAAAGAATTTTCATTATTTCCCCTCAAAGAGTAAAACAACTCCAAACTATTTATCGTGGTTTGGTCTAGGTTAATATAGTCGCTGTTCTGTTGAAGTGTGATGGTTTTTATATGTTTAAGTTCTGTTTTTTGTGTATTCTCAAGATATTTATATAGAACGCCAGCACTTGTGACTCCAACTAAATATTTCTCAATTCCGAAGGACTTAAAGGAAGAAATATTCATCTTTTCGAGTAGTAGCCTCGAACTCTTTTGAAAATCAAATTCGTAATTATCTAGATGTTGTATGGAAAACTTTGAAAGAAGAGAACGGATTGGTTCGAACTGACTTCTATTCACAATTAATTCTGCCGGTCTTATCCTGTATAACTCTTGAATTAAATCATTTGGTAATTGATTCTCCCTTGATGAATACTCATTTATTTTAAATTCACCTGTACTTAAATCACTATAGGCTAACCCCCATTTTTTTGATCTTTTCTCGTAGTAGATAACTGCTATGTAGTTATTCTCATATTCACGTAATAGATTTTCATCAAGAATTGTTCCTGCAGTAATTACTTTAACAACATCTCTTTTTACTAGCTTGCCGGTTGTTGCTGGTTCAAGTTGATCTGCTAGCGCAACTTTATTCCCATTTTTAATTAACTTGGGTAAATATTGCTTGAGAGCATGATGAGGAATACCAGCCATTGGGATCCTATTCTCAGCCTTACCGCGACCTGTTAAAGTAATTCCCAACACCTTTGGAACTGTTTTGGCGTCTTCATCAAAAGCCTCCTAAAAATTTCCCAATCTAAACAAAAGGATACAATCCGGGTATTTATCCTTCAAGTTGAGGTATTGTGAATACATCGGGGTGTCTGCCATCGTGAAAGTAAGTGAAAGCCTATTTTATCACAATACAGTTTGTATAAAAAAAATACCGCCCTCATAAATGAGAGCGGAATAATTTCTCTTTGCGAATTTAAACCTTAACCTTCTTTAGCACATGTTACAACTTCGACTAATGAGTAATGTGATTGATTACACTTTCGAAGACTTGAGTTCTTGACACATGTGTCGAATTCAGCCTTTGTGTAATTTAAGTCACTTCTTAGTGAAATGCTATCGTATTTTCCTTCGAGATTTAGATAGGTAACACTACTTGGTACTCCATCATTTACTTCAGGTGTTATATTTTTTCTACAGTATTTGAATTTACTGTATTCTGCTTTTGGATCATTAATATCCAATAGATTTACTCCATCATCCCATGTCTTGGTATTTCCAAGATCTTCACATACAGATGTCTGTGTTTTGGTTGCTGAACTTTGAAGATCATTGTATTTGATACTCACTGTATGATTCTCATTGTTCTGAACCTTAGGATTGAAAGCATTTCCAATTTGTGGATTTGTTTCTGTAGCTCCAGTCCAACCCCACATTGTTCTTACTGCAATAGGGTATTTCTTTGCAACTGCACTTAAGTTTACCGTACCAAGATCAAAGCTTCTTTGGTTTGCCTTTGATGCTACGAATTCACCTGAGTACAACTTCTGTGTTGTCCATTGAGTACAAACTAATGGTTTGTTAGTTGGTGTAGGTGTCGCACTTGGTCTAGGTGTTGCGGTTGCTGTTGGTCTTGGTGTAGCTGTAGCCGTTGGAATTGTAGGTGGAGTTGCCGTAGGTCTTGGTGTAGATGTTGCAGTTGGAGTTGCAGGTGAACATTTCTGATCAAATTGTGTCTTTAGAATACTTAAGTTTGCATCATTAAATGGTCCTCTTACTCCATTCAGCTGGCAGTAGTCATTGTCTATTTCATAATGGCAATAATTCCATGCATCTGCTGAGTATTGGACATAAAAATCATTGGCTTGCGCTCCATCCCACTGTATCACTGAGCACCTTGTATCTACGGGATTTGGAACCTGCGCATTATTAAGAGTGACAGCTGGTCCAATTTCTACACGACCCAACCCGCCAAGATAACCACCTACCGCAGTATTACAAGTCTTAAGTGGATTCTGATTCAACTCAGATCTTGTGATTCTACAATAATCAGCACTTCCATTTATTCCTAGAATTCCATTATCTAAAGCAATAGAAGTTTCGGTATTACTGGGCAATACCATTGCAGAAATCATAGTTATCACTATGAATGCCACTAATGTAGTGTATCCTATTAAAAGGTTTTTCATTAGTAAATAAATAAAATATAAAATATAAATAGAGATTATTCTCTATAATCATTATATCATTCAATTCAAAACTCATGTTGTAAAAAAACTTTTTTATATTTGTACTTATGATATTTCACAATTTAGGATATAATTAACATTATAGCAGTTAATGCCGAGGTGGTGAAATGGCAGACCCCGCCAAACCTTCGGTTAAGGGGCAGGCACGCTCATTAAATACAAAATACATTATAATTAGTAAATCATGCCGAGGTGGCGAAATGGTAGACCCCGCCAAACTTCGTTAGCGGGGCAAGCGCGCTCATTAAAATAGAAAATTCATCTAAATTAGTAAAAGATGCCGGGATGGCGTAAT
>CALMQQ010000286.1 GCA_937871845.1 uncultured bacterium | reverse complement strand
ATCCACGATATGTTAGATTTTGAAGCTGGAGCTAAAGTTAGTGGTTCTCAGTTCTACTTTCTAAAAAATGATGCTGTTCGACTTGAGCTTGCATTACTTCAATTTGGAATTAACTTCTTAGAACAAAAAGGCTTCACACTTGTGATGACCCCTGATATGGCAAAATCTCGTTTTTATCTAGGGACTGGTTATGCACCAAAAGGCGATGAAGCTCAAATATACGAGATTGACGGAGAAGATTTGGGTTTAATCGCAACTGCAGAAGTCACAATGGCGGGATTACACGCAGATGAGATTTTGAAAGCTGAAGATTTACCACTCAAGTATGCTGCAGTTTCCCACTGCTTTAGAAAAGAAGCAGGTGCTTATGGAAAATACTCGAAAGGATTGTATCGAGTACATCAATTCACTAAATTAGAAATGTTCATTTACAGTCTGCCAGAACATTCTGAAGCTATGCACCAAGAAATCTTAAGAGTAGAGGAAGAACTAACTCAAGCGCTTGAGATTCCATATAGAGTATTAGAAATGTGTAGTGGTGATTTAGGTGCAATTGCATCAAGAAAATACGATCTTGAGGCATGGATGGCTGGCAGAGGTGACTATGGAGAGATAACCTCAACATCGAATACCGATGATTTTCAAGCTAGAAACCTTAACATCCGAGTAAAAACTGAAAAAGGAAACGAATATGTACACATGTTAAATGGAACAGCCTTAGTTACATCAAGAATTCCAATTGTAATCATGGAGAATTTCCAACAAAAAGACGGATCAATTAGGATTCCGAAAGCACTCGTTCCTTATTTTGGAAAAGAGTATATTGGCAAATAACTTAAATTCCGACGAGTTAAAATGTCTTTTTTAAAGTTGATTATAGTCACGCCTATATAAAATTTAAGAAATTTTTGTCATAGGTATCTTTTCTATGTATCATAAAGTATTAAATTAATACAATATTATGAACACATCCAATCCTTATGGTGGTACACAAGGTACAAATAATTCCGATTCATCACTAGACCCCACACTTTCTGGAAACACAAACACCCCTAACCCTACAAACCCACAAATCACATCGTCACCTGGTTTGACGAGTCCTATGCAAAACCAAAATGTAGTCACGGATGCTATACCAGAGGAAATGACAAAAACTGTGCAAAGCGAACCTGTTCAAAATCCGCTTATTGAGCAACAACCCGCAACTCAAGAAAATCCTGTTCAAAATACAAATAGTGTTCAACAGACAAGTCCCATAACAAGCTATGCTCCGCAGAATACACCGCGGGAAGCAAATACAAACGTAGCAATGAATACCTCAATCAATAGTCCTGTTCTAAATGAAAACCAACAAACACCTATGCCCAATACTGATGTAATCCCTAAAAAAGGACTACCCAAATTTATGAAAATATTGATTATTGTAGTATTAGTTTTTGTTGTGTTGGCGACACTTTCAGTTGCTGTTTTTGGAGCAAAATATCTACAAGAGAATCATGTTCCACTAGTGTCGGGACTGACGGAATCCGTTTTATTGTCAGAAGGTGAACAATTTAGCACAAGGGTGGAGTACTTGCTTGATCTTGGAATGTATAAAGCTTTAACCATGGATAATACCCCTTTTAAACCAGACTTTGATCCACAAGACATAAAACCAATCGGAGCGGATAAAATTATTGAAGAGGTTGAAACCGCAGAGCAAATTAATTATGACACATCATTATCTTTACAATATACTTTGGCAGAATCACTACAACCTGTACTTGGATTGAAAGATCCAGGAGAAATTAACGAAGATAGTATTAATAAAATTTTATCCTCTAGGGAAGGGAAAATCACATTTACCTCTCAAGACTCAGTACAATTCAACAATCAAGACCGAGCTAGAAATATTACTAATGTGGAATTTGAAGTTCCAGGTGTAAATCTTAATACAGGTTTTGAAACTAGAATCCTTGATAAACTTATTTACTTCAACCTTGACCGTTTCCCACGAAATGATTACGTAAAGGTTGAGGAAATAGAAGGAAAATGGTTTATGCTCGATCCAGAGACATTGGCTAAAGAAGCAGGTATAGAAGCAAACCTATATAACCCCGAAGAATTACTAGAAGAATTTGGTAGTCAAGACCAAACAGAGCTAAAAAAAGAAGATTACGATAAAGTGATTCAACTAATCAATAGTCCTGCTGTACAAAATTCAATTACCAACAGTTTCGATGAGAAAGTTTCCGAAACAAATGCCAGATGCTATGTGATGTCGTTGACGAAAGAAAATATAATAAATATTTACAAGGAAGCCGGGAAATTATATGACGAGAACTTCAACGAAGAAGAATATGACCAAATGAACGATTTAGAATTCCCAACGAAAAAATCTGAGTTGACATTATGTTTCGCTAAGCTTGAAAGTTACCCAGTAAAGGTGGCATATGATTTCGAAATTGAAGAGAGTGGTAATAATGTTAAAGGTCTTTTTGAGTTCAAGATGACAGGGATGAAAATGGTTGCTCCAATAGAAACACCTGAAAATCCCACCACCTTAACCCTTATGGATTTACAAGGATTATTGAAAGAAGACGCACTTAATCTTGTCGAGCCACCCTATGAAGACCAAATTAATCTTGATGAACCATCCCTTGAAGACCCAGACTATAATTATGATGAGGATTACGACTATGATGACTATACTTCAGAAGATTATTACACTCAGTCAAATGTCTGCGAATATCTAAGTTTTTACAAAGTCTGTGATTTATGTACAAACAACTCGCCAGACTGTCAGGTGTGTTTAGACGATTATAACGATTTCGTTGAAAATGGCTCACCAATGAGCATTGAGATGAGGAATAAATGTCTATAATAGAATAACAAGCAGTTTTGTTTTGACAAAAATAGTTATTACGGTTTATTCAAACTAGCTCTTGGTTCTCTTTCGAGATCTATAAGGTTTGCCACAAAATCTTTGTTAACGTACTTATTTGAGGCGACCAACCCTATCATTGCTCCGTTGTCCATGTAAAGCTTGTTTGAGTTGGGGAAGTATGCCTTGAGACCGAAATTATGGGTAGTTTTTCTGATAGAGGTTCTTACTTTTGGACTTGAGGCAACACCCCCACCAACTAAAATCAGTTTGGGGTTATATTTATTAATCGCCAATTCTAATTTGTCTTGTAAATGTAGAATTGCAGAATTCTCGAAACTCGCACACATATCGTAAACATCTTGTTTAGACATATCCCCAAGATCTTTTTTAATCATGTAATATACCGCTGTTTTTAACCCCGAGAAACTGAAATCCAGGCTATCCTTTTTATTACGCATGGGAATAGGAAGTGAAAACCTTGAAGAATCACCAAGTTTTGCAAATTTGGTCACAATGGGACCGGCAGGATAACCCAATTCTAACATTCTACCAACCTTGTCATAAGCTTCACCAATGGCATCATCAAGAGTTTCTCCAACTACTTCATAATCACCAATATTTCTAACCAAAACAATTTCAGTATGTTTACCCGAAATAATAAGGCCAAGCGCAGGGAAATCTCTTTTTGATAATGTTAGGCCTTTTTCCCCTAAACTATCCTTTGCCATTGCAGACAGAAGATGCCCCTCCAAGTGATTTACTGCTATTAAGGGTTTATTATATTTTTTAGAGATTTCTTTCGCTTTTTCTATCCCAACCTCCAAAGCAATTGCCAAGCCCGGTCCATATGTCACCGCAACAGCATCAACATTTTCTAGATTAATTTTCTTTTTGAAATTTCTAGAAGCTAGTATTAAAGATTTTTCGATGACTTCATCAATTCTTTCTTGATGAGCCCTTCGCGCAATGTCGGGGACTACCCCACCCCATATTTTGTGCAGATCAATTTGTGAGGAAATGACATTTGAGAGGACAGCGTCTCCATGAGTAACTCCAGCGGATGTCTCATCACACGAAGTATCTATCCCCAGGATTATTGGTTTTGTAGATTTCAATCCCATATCATCAACCTCCTTTTGTTCTCGTCGATATAATTAATATCAATTTTTACAGTTTTTATTCCTTTCGCATTTGCCATTTCATTAAAATACTCTTCAACACCTGCCGACCACTCTATAGCGATAACAGAACCCTTCTTCAAATATTTACTAATCATAAGTTGCTTCAATTCGGAGATATTTGTCAACCTCCAAGTATCAATATGGATTAATTTTCCCCTTGGTGCATCATACTCTTCCATAATCGAATAGGTGGGAGACTTTACTACTTCTTCGATTCCCATACTTTTTGCAATACCTTTTACAAATTGTGTCTTTCCCGCTCCCAACTCTGCGTTAAGAAAGATTAACAAACCTTTTTCTGTTAAAGCTGAAAAGTTCTTTTCCATAAATTTTTCACCATGTTCACGCATTTCCTCCTCACTTGTTACTAATAATCCATCCTTTGAAATATCAAGACTCCCTTCTCTTAAGATTTGCATCGATTCTCGAGTTGTATCAACTACCGTCGATGGGGGATTTTTAGGTAGTTGACCTGCATCTATTATTAAATCAATTAAACTTTTCTGATTTTCTGACAAATTATCAAGAATATCTGCAACATTGTATGGCGTTTTTTTACCGGCAGAATTTGCTGATGTTGCAGTTATTGGCGAGCCGAGTTCTTCGATAACATCCAACATGAACTCAAAGTTTGGAATTCTCACTCCAAGAGTATTAAACTCTGATGCAATTCCATCAGCAACATTATTTTTCGATTCCGAAACAACTGTGACAGGTCCTGGTAGAAATTTCTCGTAAACACTTTCTGCTGTTTTATTGATGATTACATAACTTTTTGCCATTTCAATATTAGCAACAGCGATACTAAT
>CALMQQ010000285.1 GCA_937871845.1 uncultured bacterium | reverse complement strand
TTTCATGAAAAATGACCCGAGTTGAGTGTCGGGTCAAAAAACGTTCCAAACGCGAGTTTCGATTTTTTCTCAGAGGACAATTTTTGGACAACAACGCTTGTAAACTCGACAAATCGTATTAAAAAATAATTTAAACTTTGAACATCCGATTAGTCCTTGATGACATCAAGTTTATGTTTGAAACCAAGACTTTAGAATCATCGATGTTACTTTGTATGTAACAAGCCTTTGGTGTTGCAACACATGGAGTATAAATCTTAAACAAATCTAAGACTTCATTAAATAGTTCTGATACCTGGAAATTGTTATAACTCAAATCTATCAACATACAAAGAACTGTCCATCTGTTGCCGAGGACTCCGGATTTATTATACAAATCCAGTGATTCGAAATAAATTCGAGTGATCTCGTTGAGAATTCTGTTGATTTTACGATATACATCAAAGCTCTCACATGTCATCACTCGAAGATTTTTACACATAAAAGATGTCTACAACCACCCGATCTAACGATCCGACCATCTCAACGGGGACAATCCTTGCAGAGTCAGGTATTTCGACCCTGTTGGTTATTATATTCTTAGTATTTATCGCATGCATCGCAGCTGTTATCTATTTCATTAGGAAAAAGCACCAGTATGTCTTTAGTAAGGTTGGATTTCCTGCCATTGCCATCGGAATTGGGGTTATCATTGCAGTAATATTCATTTTCATCATTTGTTGGTATCGTGGGAAGCGAGCCAAGAATTGTGCCACATTATATGGAAAATCTCCAATAGATCCCAACTTTGGTCCTGTGGTTATTACGACTGCTTCTCGTTACTCGATTACATCTGATATAACCATTGATAATGCTTCGCGTCACAAGATTGATGACGCTTACAAGAACGATCTTATTGGTATTAACTTTAACTTCCCCACTCCGCCTACGACATTCATTCCAGAATTAACAAGCCCTGCTCTTACAATGGGTAACTATTATGGCAAGACTATTATTATTGCCGGTATAGACCCTGCTATAAATTTGTCAACTGCTACTAGCGCTACAGTAACGTTTGTTCATGGAACTACATCGTACCAACAGCAGGTACCGATTATTGTCAAGCCTATTCATAATGTTGCCGTGATCAAGATTCCAACTTTTGGATACAGTTCATAATTTTACGGACTTGTAACATTATGAACTCGAATTAAATATTCACATGTGAATATTTCTGTAACTAACAAAGTTAATCATCTTCATAACCACCATCATCGTAGTCGTTATCTTCAAAGACGTTGAAGATATCTTCATCGCCTTCTGTGTCGTCAGATTCACTGTAATCAGAGTTGTCTTCGACTTGTTCAATAGCATCGACTGCCTTACTAACCTCTTCTCGAAACCATGTTAGGATTTCATTCTCGATGAACTCTTGAGTTTCTTCAGGTTCTTTGAACATACGCCCATGATCACCAAGAATCTTCTCAATCATCTTAACAGGATACTTAATTGATGTAAACTTAAGCTTGCTTTCTGGTCGATATCCTCGCTTACCTAAACGAGTACCTTCAAAGACATCAGCATAACCAATGCTAAACAGCTGGTCAATAGAATTCTTAATGATGTTCGTAATGTAATACTCTCTATCGATCTCTTCTTTGGGATACATTGTTGATGGGCGTTCCACGCCCTCTGGGTGTTTCTGAGATTCTTCGTACATCTCAATAAGGCGTAGGCGGCGGCCTAACGGCTCGCCTTTCTCACGTGCTTTAACTACCACATACTCAACCTTATCGCCTGGTTGAATGGGATGACCCATTCGTGCGAGTTCATCGGCAAAAATTTTCATAAAGTAGTTTCCTTTGTATTCTGAACCCAAACCGCGAATAATCGTAAAGTTACCACGAATTGGCATATTTTTGTCGTACAATATCTCGACTACGGCTTTAATGATGATTTCAAATGCTTCATCTATGGGAGCCATATCTAAGATGGCTCTTAACAGTCTGGTATAAACTTTCTTCATACACCCGGGCTTATCTCGTCGAGCAATAGCAATACCCTTTGGTGTAATCTTGATGTTACCATCCTTCGTTCGAACGAAAGTTCCATCCTTACCAATCGAATAATATGCATACATCTTCTTGGCAATACAGAAAATCCGCATGGCCTTCTCAAACTCCATCTTCAATGGTGGTGGGAATAATCCGGCCTTGGCTGGCACGATAGTACCATCTAGCAACTTCTTTTCAGGCGCGCCTGAAATTTCTTCAGCAAGCTCTACTCCCTTCTTATAACATTCCACCGGATCATCAAGACCTGGAATCTTTACCATTGAAGAATCGGTGTCGTTGTAAACAACAATAGCACCATATTTTTCGTGAAGATAACCATTGACTTGATTAATAAGCTGACGCCCCCATGAAGTGATAGCAGCAGCTCCTTCAATTAACGGTAGCTTACCACCCTTCTGGACTCCAAGGAATCCGTACATTGAGTTAGCCGAGATCTTTAGTCCATTCTGACGCTTGTCTAAAACTTTGAGCTGAAGCTCAAAATTAGAGATCTCGTCTTCAGTCAACCTGACACGAAGTTCAGGGTTAACAATAACTCCATCATCATCCATTCCAAGCTTTCCTCGAATAACTCCCATCTGCCGTTTAACTGCCTTTCGCTCATTGACGAGCTTGGCAACAAGGCGTGGAAGAATTCCTTCAAATACTTCTTTCTTTACGAAGTGATAAGTTGCTTCGGCCTGGATGACTACATCGTTCTTAATAATCGCTGGAATCTTAATGGTATGATACTTGTCTGGATTCATCTTCTTTGCCATAAGAGCGGTGATCAAAGTCGTGTAACAGATGTTATACGCCATGATAATCGACGGATACAGACTTGAGAAATCAAGACAAATAACACCGTTATGGATACCAACAATTGGGGTACCAACGTAACCGCCTTCATAAGGGATTTCTGGCATGTCACGCGAGTCTTGAACAATACCCAAGCGAGCTGTAAGATCGTAAAGCTGTGATACACATCGGACTTGTTGTCCACGTGTAAACAAATCCATAATCTCGACACCCACAATACTTGACATCTCAACCAGTCCGATCCAAACATTAAGTTTGTCATATAAACGCACGACTATCTCAGAGTCTTGAATACAATACTTGGTAACACGAGTCATCTCGTCAATGTCTTGAGATTCAAAAGCCTTAAACATCTGAACTGGAGTAACATCATGTTTCCTAGCGTTGAGAAAGTAATTGCCAACAAAATCAAGCGAATGCTTATCAAGATTAGGATACTCACGCTTCACAAAGGCTAGCATGTCAATGGATATTCGACCTGGAAGCTCCAAGTAACAAATACGGTTCTCACGATATCCAGATGATTTCCACTTCCGATCATATGGCTCAGGAGCCACATAACCTTCGATTCTGGAACAAGGATACCAGTTCTTCATGAACTGAGCCTGACGCCCAACAATATATGGATAATCGTAGTTGAAAATGTTGTAACCCATAATAATCTCGGGGTCTAAAGTCTCAATTAGCTTCAAGAATTGAAGAATAACGTCTTCTTCATCGGCAACTCTGATCACAGTTGCATTCTCGATTTCTCCACATTCTCCCATTACGATAACGTAACGTTCCAATGTTTCAGGAAGCCCAGAGACTTGATAAAGACACGAGATCATATATACCACATGATTGGGATGTTCAACATTCGGTAACGCATAATGGTTATCTGTATATGTCTCAATATCCCATGATAATATACGTGGTCTGGTGATCCATCCCGCTGATACAGTCAAGGGAATCGCATCAATTTCTTGATATGAGTCCACCAAGATCTCCCTGATACGACGGCCTTCAACTCCTTGAATAGCCTGTCGATCAGGAGAATCAAAAGGTATCTCATAGCCTCGAACAGTAAACCATTGCGAATAAGCTAAATCAAGAATCGTAAAGACTTTTCTGCGAACAGCGACCTTATCTTCGTAATATTGAAAACTGAGTAGTTCAAAATCAGGATATTCTGTCAGCTTCTTAATGCGGAAACCAAAGATATTCATCATCTTAGCACTCGTAAAGTAAGCCCGAACCATCTGATCTTTCGATTTATCACCTTTGTAATAGTAAAGCTTTTGTCGATCGACAAGCTCAAGCTTAACAGGGGCTGACTTACCGTGAACTTTCTTCCAATTGTACTTCAACATCTTGATATCATCTTCATTCCAACGATATGGAGTCCCGTGTAAAAACTTGGGTAACTCAACATAACAATAAATTGGAGCGTCTTTGATGATTAAATGAATTGGCATTGATTCTCGATCTAGACACCATAAATTGAGTCCGGAACCTGCATTAGGATTTTCGGGGTCATGGTCAAAGAAATCAGAGGAATAGGCATGACACGTGATCTCTACGAGATTATCGATCGATCTTTCATTGTCGACTAGATCATTTTCGATGCTACTCATTTTTGATCCTAATTTTGGGTAAACAATTTAAAAACGGTACTGTTCAATCATGTCTACCGAAAATCACGTTAAATTTAGCCTGTCTACTCGAACAAGACAATATTTACAAACAGAGATTGTTAATGAAAATATCATACAGAAGCTGAAAGAAAAATATCAGGACGATCGTTATATTTGGCCTTTAGTCGTTAAGTATTACTACGAAGGCGTTAACCCGTTATACATAGAAGATATCATCAAAATGCTCGGGAAGATGAGGTATGATTCATCCGAGGCTAAGTTGTACGCTCTTCAAACCTTGCTTGGGATTGGCGATCCAGATTATATTCGAGAGACATCAAATAGACGTTTGATCCATGTCTTCGAATTGGATCGTTTTTCGTATGGCCCTTTTGTCGAGGTGATATTTGAATAATATCACAGTTTCAAGATTAATGATTGGTATACCAATCATTCACTGCTTCGGTGTTCTAGCCTGAGCAACCCGAGCAGCACGACGGGCTAGAAACTGGGTGACTCGAGGGTCCACCGGAGGACGGACACGCGCAGGGAAAACAACTTGTTTTGATACATCAGTTTCAACAGCTGTATCCTCAGGAAGATCCTGAACAGTATCGTGAACATGATATTCAGTATCATCGTGATGCTGCTCGGAAAGAACCGGCTCTAGTGGTTCGGGTACCGAATCGAGGCGAGGGGATACTCCATCATTAGTCTTGATAACTGGAGCCGCCTTTTGAACAGATGCCTTAGCCTCATCAGATACCTCAACTACTGGAGTCTCATCAGATGCCTCAACTACTGGAGTCTCCTCAGGCTTAACCTCGTCAGAAGATTCGACTACTGGAGTCTCCTCAGTCTTAACCTCGTCA
>CALMQQ010000284.1 GCA_937871845.1 uncultured bacterium | reverse complement strand
TTTTGGTTTAATTGCATCAAAGTTATCTGAATTAATCATATCGGAAATTCCTGTATTATCTAATGTCTCCGAACTCATTTGCATTACCTGTGAGCCTGCTGGGATTAATGTTTCGATTTCCTTTTTTGCTTCAATGGCATTATTTACCACTGTGACTAAAAATTGGTTGGCTTCTAAAGCTTTTACTGTTTTCATAATTGTTGCATCATCCGCTATTTTGTTCCACATAGTTATATAAATAATAAATAAAGTAATGAAGGATACAAACACCATACAAGATATGTTATATTTAATACAAGTACTTACTTTTATATGCTATACTTACATTATATATACTAATATTCGTCAAATGAGAGTCTGCAACAGTGATAACCCGGTAAATATTACTTTGAAAGTAATAGGAGGAAAGTGGAAACCACTTCTTCTGTGGCATCTTGATCAAAAAACTCTAAGATTTAGTGAATTACAGAAAGAAATCACCGGTATTACACAAAAAATGCTTACATCGCAGTTACGTGAACTTGAAAAAGATGGACTCATAAAGCGAAAGATATTTCCCGTGATCCCACCAAAGGTTGAATATTCAATCACTCCTTACGGGAAAACTCTAAGACCTGTTTTAGTTTCAATGTCTACTTGGGGCAAGAATCACAAGAAACTCGATGAGAAATATATCTAACTTAGATAACTTAGTACTTCAATCTTCCAATATTAAAGTTCATAAAATTATATTAATTGCTTGACATTCTTGTATACCTTGTATACCATTTTAAGTATATTAAGTATACCTATATGACACATACCATAACCACAAGACAAAACGAAATACTATCCCTTATAAAGTCCTTCATTATCGAAACTGGCCAAGCACCCACACTTACAGAGATGGAGCGAGCACTTGGTATCACTCGCAGAGCAGTCGTTAAACATCTACAAGCACTTGAGAAAAAAGGATTGATAAATCGATCTTCGTCGTCCCGAGGTATAACTCTTCGGGAAACACAGTCCGGACAGATGTTTATAGATGTAAATATCCTCGGCTATGCAAATGCTGGAGCACCTATGGTGATAGCCCAGGAACAACAACTTGGCTATTTACGTATTAATCGCAGTCTCCTTCCAGTCACCAAGGACGTCTTCGCCCTTATGATAAAAGGAGATTCTATGAACATGCGTGAAGTTGATGGAGGAACACTCGAGGATGGCAAGTATGCAGTCATAGCAAAAAACGTTGATATCAAAAATGGCGATGTTGTTTTAGCAATTATCGATAACTGCGCAACTATCAAAACTATCAAAAAAGACCGAAACATCGTGGTACTTTACCCAGAGTCCACCAACACACGACACAAACCATTCTACCTAGATGCATCTTCTCTAGGAGATACAGATATCTACGGCAAAGTCGTAGCAGTTTTAGATAACCCTAATTTCTCAACCAAACATGCAGAATAATATCTACGCACCCGAAACAACATTCTTAGACTATCAGGAGGACTTCCGTTCGACTAGATTGTACGAAGAACAGAAAAATGAATCTCGAAAGGATCTCGAACTTTCTACAGTAGCTTTTTCGACTCCTATTCGAAACGAATCTGACCTAAAACTCGATATTCAGTCATATCTTATTAAAAAGCCTTCCAGTACATTTTTTATGAAAGCAGGGGATAATGACTTGAGAAAATGGGGAATCCACAAAGGAGATTTACTTGTAGTGGATCGTTCATTACCCATTACAGATAAATCAATCGTTGTCGTGAGCCTAGATGGTGAATTATTAATCAAAAAGATATTAATATCTAAACACATCACATATTTGACGCCCTGGAATACCAGATCCACACTTTATCGTATTACTCCGGAGAACGACTTCGAGATATGGGGTGTAGTTGCCTACAATATTCATGAACTCTGATGTCTTCCGATATTTATGGTATCGTCGACTGCAATAATTTCTATGTTTCTTGCGAGAGAGTCTTTGATCCGACACTCCGTAATCGCCCGACAGCGGTTCTCTCTAATAATGACGGATGTGTCATCGCCAGATCAAACGAATTGAAAGCCATGGGAGTCCCCATGGGAGCTCCTCTATTTGAATGGAAAGATCGATTTATCGAGAACAACGTCGCTGTGCGCTCCGCAAACTTTACACTTTATCAGGATATGTCAGAGAGAGTATTTCGTTCACTACATGAGTTTTGTCAGGAAATTGAGATATATTCTATTGATGAGGCATTTCTACGAATTCCTATAACGTCACCAC
>CALMQQ010000283.1 GCA_937871845.1 uncultured bacterium | reverse complement strand
TTAAAGAACGATTTTTCTCGAAGTGGATAGCATGTAGATTAATATCAGATAAGAAGAGCGTGCAATACGGTATCAGGTTTAGTTACCCGGTACAAATATTGTTAGTCATTACTGGTATATTATTAGGTAATTCATTCATACTTATAATAGTAGCATTAATTGCATTCCTCGGCATAAAGCTCCCCTTACACCCTTTCGATTACATTTATAACTTCGGAGTTACGATGTTGATTGGGACTAACCTGATTCCTGGACGAGGTTCTGAATTAAAAGTTAATAGTTTCGTAGTTATGGTATTTAATATAGTTGTAGTTGCTTTGATAACTTTGGAGGTTCCAATAAATTACGGGGTTTTGGCAATTATATATGCTTTAATTAGTCTCTTCTTTATTTGTATCTTTTTGTTAAAAGACTCATCTCACACGGAATAAATCTTTGGGAATTAGTTATGACTTTTTCCAGAAGTTCGCTTTTTTTAAATTTCTTATGAATAAAACTCATTTCTCCCTCTTCAATTAAAACAATATACTCGACTTATTATCTACAAAGGAATGCGATATATATTGAATCTATAGCTTTAAGGATGTATAATGGCTTTAATTAATGTTTACAAGCTAATGGTAGATACTTTAATTTTCTCTGGAAGGCGTTTACCTAAACCTGATAATGCCCAACTTGAAAATCCGGTAACAAGCACTGGTGTTGCTCCAGATAGTTGGGGAAGAAGACTTATGCAATATCTAACAGGTGGAACTCTACAAGCGGATTTCAAGGAAGACATGGGATCCATGAAGGCTGGTTTACAACTTTTCGCTTTGGATATGAAAAATGGAGAAATTAGCTCAGTATTTTCGCCTATGATGTCTACGCTCATGGCGGTTGTCCCTACTGCTTTGGTCGAATATCAACAACCTGATCGACCTGTAGAAATCGATTGTGAAGATGCAGTTCAGCCTGGGGAAAACGGAATAGCGCCGTTTGTTCTACATCCTAATGGGCCTTATTATTGTGAGAGTAATGATGAGGGTATAAATCCTGTCGTGCTAACCTGTGAATATGCACTCTCTAAAGGCGCTTTGTTAGGAGTTGATGGTGCAGGGAATGTTTGTTTCACTGATGATAAATTTGTTTCTGTTATCCATCCGGTTGGTGGTATTCCTAATCCAGCGCCCCTTGTTGCAGAATCAATCCCTGCACCCACTCCAGCAGTTACACCAAGTTCATCTAACGGGAATTTAAACGGAGAACAAAAAGGATTTAGTTTAGATAATCTTACCCCTCATGAAAGACGGGCATTAGCGGCAGCAGGAATTGCTCTTGTGTTAGGTGCTGGTATGTTACTTTCTGCATTTCTACGAAATTTGATTCCACAGAAGTCAGAAGACAGAGGGTGTGTTAGCGTATCATGGGATGGGGATGAAGAACAATCAGATCCCACTGTCACTTCTAGACCTAGAAAGGAATGGAATCCTTATGCACCAAAGAAAATTAAGCCGATTGATCCGGAATTTTTGGATGATATGGAACGTAGCTGGGGAAATATTATTACACTGTTAAATAAGATATTGCCTAATGAAGGGGGCAAAGAGGATAAAAACCAAAGCTAATACACCATATAAATTCCATTTTTATTATCCCAGTAACATGTTAGAATTTAACAATTATATTTCTTAACTATGTTAGCTTTCGTAGTAATCATCGGAGTTTTAACCTTCTTATCATTTCTCTCAATTATGTTTTTTCTATTAACTGGAAAATATGATCAAGGAAAAGAGAATGATCCTATAATTGAAGAAAATCCACAAAGTATAAGAATCAGAAAATCTGTTTCTATGAATATGTGGGATGCCTTCGTAAAGGCTTTTAGAGGGGAGGTTCAGTTTATTCCAATTTTATTACTCTTCGTTCTATTGCATGCGCTTTTCTTTTTCATCTTTTTGTATTTGCTTGAACAAGGTGCAAAAGATAAGACAGAGGAAACGATTTATTACATAATGTTAGCTATGCTACCTATTTCATTCATCAGGATGTTATGGAGAGCCTATACAAAACGAAGTCGCTAAAAAGCCCTGTTACTCTAGATTCTCCAGATTAAATTTGACCATTTGTTTTATCAATTCGAATGGAAGGTCTTGATCGTGCTTTATCTGAATTGTTCCTTTTGAAATTTTAAAGTCGTTTAATTTATCCTTAAATTCTTCAACTGCACTAGAGCCGGGATACAATCCAATATGGGATTCATAGTTAGCGAAATGGAAAATATTTTTTCCTTTAGATTTAAACGTTGGTATACCGTATGTCATTGCTTCTTCAACATCTGGAATTAGTGGTCTTAGAAAGTCTCTTATCTTGGTTAATTTTTCTTGAATATCAATGTCATACTGACCTATATATTCATCAATGGAGTTAATGTTTTTGTTGGTGTTCATCATTA
>CALMQQ010000282.1 GCA_937871845.1 uncultured bacterium | reverse complement strand
CAAGGGATGTTGTTGGTGAACATGTTGTTCCCTCACAATAGTCAACAAAATACATTGCGCTATTTTTATCGCTAGCCCAAGTGATTACAATTTCTGGGTCTCGTGACAAATCGCAGTCTGCTCGAATAGCCATATTCTTTAGCTTTACCGGTAAGCTCTCACTTTTAATGAACTGGAAGTATTTATCAGGACATGAAAGTCTGGTTGGGGTAGCGAATTCTGCAGGGTAGACATTAGGATATCCAGCAGTACATGCCAACTTTAACTTATTCCAAGCACCAGTTGAGTATGCCTCTGCGTTTGTGGCGCTATAACGGGTATTGTTTATCTCCAACCAAAGTAAATCCAGATATTCCGAATCTTCAGGATGATTAGGATCATATCCACTATATGAGATTCTGACATCTTTCGGAGTGATTGACATGTCACTAGTCTCTGTATGAGAATAGTTAGCGTAATAAGTATCAAGTTTACTGAAATCTTTTACTTTAATATATTTACCAGTCGTGACATCTCTTAGACTAAGGTGAGCTTTTACTAATGGGCTCGAACTCTTGGCACGGAAGGTGATGAGATTTTGGCTTGTAGGGACACTCTTTGTAAAATCAACTTGAAGCTCAACCTTTTGATTGGTAATTGAGAGCACTTTAATTTTTATTCCATTAATTTTGTCGTAGTATTCATTACCCACTTTTGTGAGTCTAGCATCAAGAAAGTCTTTATAGTATTCATTAAAACCTATAAATGACCCTGGAGTAAAGTCTATGATTTGTGTGTGTCGTAAGTGTCCCGAGAATAAGCTGTCGGGATTGTATGTTTGGGTAAATGTTGTTTGTATTCCAACCCCAGTAACATTCGCTCCATCATAAAGGTCACTATCAATAGAATCAAATGGTGCGGTTGGTGTTCTGAAGTCGATGTAATATCTCTCGTCGGTTTGAATATCGCTTTTCATGATTTCCAAAACTTTCGGCTGAGTTGTGACCTCACTTAACGGGTAGATTGTATATTTGCCGCTTTGGGTAACTTTCGTAATTTCTGAACTGTTGAACCATCCTGCCGAGATTCTTTCAGCACCATTGAATTCT
This sequence comes from uncultured bacterium, assembly GCA_937871845.1. Classification (GTDB taxonomy): domain Bacteria; phylum Patescibacteriota; class Dojkabacteria; order B142; family OLB20; genus JAJTYI01. The sequence goes on along the minus strand of CALMQQ010000282.1, from coordinate 1,904 downwards.
CTAAATAAATTATCGTAAACATCGAGACCCATTACAGAGAATGGACTACCATATTCTTTGGTTTTACAACTTGCGGATTGACCATACATCTCTAATCCGCAATCATAACTGTTCGCATGATGAATATCTAGATTGTGTCCCATTTCATGAGCAATGACACCTTCTTTAAATGCATCAGTAGACAAATAAATGTATCCTTGTCCAGTTTCAAATCTTGACACAGCACGCCCACCTCTATAGCATTCCGCATCAATTATAAAAATCAAACTTTGATAGTTTTTGTTATACACGTCTGCATTGTATTGTTCATCAAGGTGATTGATGATGGTATTGATATCGTAGACTGTGCAGACATCGTTTGTAGGAATATCTTTAGTGTCAATTTTGTACCAGTCTTCGACTTTGACTTCGCCGAGTTTGAATCTTCCTTTTGAAACTTTCTGCATAAATCTATCTGCGCTTATAGGATTATTATTTCCGTTTAGGACATTTTGCATTTGTTCTTTGGTGAAAGCATTAGTGTTATTATTTCTGAGGTTTACGGGTAAGATTCGCACATTTATTTGTGATAAATTACTGGTTCTCGATTTTGAAACACTTGTAAGCGTCGATGACCTAATATTTAATACGGCTTTTTTATTATATACACCTGTAATTTTTATTTTATCCCCGGGTTTAGTCCCTTTCGGTAGTTTATTTAGATTACCCAGTTGTATTATTGATTTGTCGTCCTTGACGAGCACGGGTATATCCTTACTTTTAAAACTCTTAAAATCTTCCTCAATAATAATAGAGTATGTCCCAGTAATTGTGTTCCTAGCTGCGTCTACATCAATTGGTTGATATTTAGTAGAAAAATGGAAAATTAGAACGAAAAATATCATCAAGATGACTGAGATTACTCCGAAGATGAATCTCTTGAAATCTCTGGTGTTTTTATTTGATATTTTATTCATGACTATAACAAGGTTATCTAAAAGGTGGGATGTTCGCAACATAGAATTTCTGCGGACATTTATTATATGATAATATGAAGAATATTAGTTCTTAGAAATAATTTGATGACTAATCAAAATGATGACGATGATAAAACAAGCGACGATTCATTCTATTCGAGTGATGTTCAGGCAGCTGCGATAGCGGACAACAACATGGATCCTGATGATCTTGAAGTAAAAGAGGAAATTCCTGTTACTTCTGGAGATATGAAAATTGGGGATTTAGACGATGATAGTATGGAGGGTCAAGGAAGTGAATTAAGCTATGACGAAGAGAGTGTACCAGCAGGTGATAACGTAATTGATAACTAATCAAAATGCCAGTAAAAATTTTCAAATCAAAAATAGCTTACGCAGAGGAAATTGCGGAGTCGGTCCATAAACTCAATATTCCCCTAAATGAAGGGGAGACAATCGAGTTTCAAGCGGGACAATTTGTCAATTTGCTTGTAGCTCCTGGAGTTAGACGAAGTTATTCAGTAGCTTCTCCACCTTCATACAATACAGGGATTGATTTGATTGCTGATTCTGTAATAGGTGGACCCGGTTCACAGTTCTTTGCAAACGCAAAAGTGGGTGATGAAGTAGAATTTCTAGGTCCACTCGGGAATTTCGTGTATAAAGAAGAAGACAAACCAGCATATATTTTCGCCACTGGGACTGGTGCGGTCCCATTTATTTCGATGGTCACATATGCACTTGAAACACTTAATACTACAAGACAAATAAAGCTATTCCTAGGGTTTCGTCATGAGAGAAATGTGTTCTATAAAGATCATTTTGAAAGACTAGCTTCAAATTTCTCGAACTTTGAGTTTATCCTTTCACTCTCACAACCCGAAGGTGACTGGCAGGGCTATCGAGGGAGGATTACAGAGCATTACTTGAAAGCAGTTGAAACTGAGA
>CALMQQ010000281.1 GCA_937871845.1 uncultured bacterium | reverse complement strand
AGTCTGATCACATTTTTAGTAGCAGTCATTGACAGCCGTTGTAGCTATTGCTACAACATTGATCCATACAGTTGCTCAAATATATCAACAAAGCATTAATGAACAAGGAAATCGTTCGTATTCTCGTTAATCCCCTGATTACAATCGATCAACGTTATCAACTGTATGAAGATCAACGTCGTTCAATGAAGTTACAAGACCTTGAACAATTGATTAACATTATGATTTATGAGTTTGGCGTTCCTGAATATCTCATTCGTTTACAATTGTCACGAGATCCAACTAAATGGGACGATTTGAAGGATCATCACGAGAAGCCTATTGTTGCGATTGAACCACCCGACGAAACTCCACGTCTAAAGCTATTGGATTACAGCTGTCTTAAGAACATTACAATGTCATCTGAAGACTCCGAGGAAATTGATGATTCCGATGAAGTCCTTGATAATTTAATGAAGGCTGTTGATGCTTGTCAACATTTTGAGGCTACAGAGCGAGATATTCGAAATTATGGCCCGATGAATAACGATAATTTTATCATCGAAGCTGATTTCTATAGCGGGGAACCCAAAGTTGCTCCAAAATCATGGTGCCATCTTCCCGTAGATGATACCGATGTCAGTGTTCTTCACGGAATGTACACTTGCCTTTGCTTCTTGTCAGAGGATGAAGAATCTTTGAGCATGAAGTGCAGGTCATGTGATCAGAAGATCAAAACGATGAAGGATTCCATTCGCTTACCTTATGGAGAACATGGTGGTTGGCATCCAACATTGTTTTGTAATATCGAATGTGCTGTGATTGATCCTCCCTTTGAGATTACACCACAAGTTCAAATCAAGTTTTTAGTAGGAGTTGAGTTAATGTCGCGTCTTCCAGACGTTTAGTTGTTGAAAAATATGATGTGAGGTATCAGTCTGTGATCATTTTTGGAGAGAATTTTACCCGAAACAATATCGGGTAAAAAATCATTTCAAAGAGCAGTTTTGAGTTTTTCTGTAGGTGACAAATTAAATTTGAGTATGCGAAATTGTCGGGTTAATTGCTAAAACTTGATTTCGAATGAAGTAAAAAAATACATACCTTTTCTAAGAGTAAATTGAAATGTTTAATGAATCCAAGGTTTATAATATCGCGTTATCGAGATGAGCTCGCCTGTTCATTTCATTCACGTTGATACTCCTCGTGTGGAGCATGTCAATTCAGGGCATGTGCTGCATCATTCAAACAGCGCGCTGTACCCTGCTAACAGTGCACTGCACCCTGTCAATAGTGGCAGTTTGGCTTACGAACCTACCATTCTCGTCGCCACTCCATTGCCTCTTCATGAAACCCCGCCAAGGTCGCTCGCCTCCATCGATCACATCGCCACTTTCAGGGAAGCCGAAGCTGAGCTCAGGAAGGTGAAAATCAATTTGAGCTCAGCTCGTCGAAATCGTGCTTATTGGGCCTTGTTTTTCCAGATTCTGAATTGGGCCATGAGGGTTGCTTTAGCGGTTATTGCTTTTATTGCTGCCTTCTTGCCGTACGTCTACAAGACTGTTCCCACGGTTGCCGTTACATGTTTACATGTTGCAACGTTTGTGGCTTCCCTTCCAATGTTTGCCAGTCTTGGGGAACGGAGTATGGAACGCTATCAGAATGCCAAAGAACTCGATCAAATCCACGAGTTGTGCTCAACAGTTCAGATGTTGTTGATCAATGTAATGAAAGACTCCATCATTTCGGATGATGAGGCTTATGATCTTGATGCCGCTATTGCAAAATTGGTGATGGCGTCTGAAAAGCTCAGCCTTATGGGGATGCTCATTGACATTACCGGTGGCGGGAAGTTAGATGCTGCTAAGCAATCAGTTAGTAGCTTGCAACTTGTTATCCAAACAACGTCTCATAGCAGCACGCGAACGGCTAACGTCTTCAAGCGCCAGAATGTCCAGTACCCTATGGCGCGTGTTTAGATGTGGTAGTTGAGACTACTAATTTGTGATATTTCACAAATTGACTATTTAAACTTTACCAAAAGAATGGAAGTCTACTTCGAGCGTATTTCTCGATCTATCACAGAGAAAGATTTGTCTCCATTAGATTCGCGTCGGGAATGGCTACATCAACGTGTCTGCAGCTATTATAAAAATGGTGCTAAATGTTGTGTGTTAGCTGAAACAAAGAGAAATTCTCAGGGTAGATGGACCGACGTTTGTACTGCTATGATTGATGTAACCATTCCCGGCGCGAATCTAATAATATGAGAACTCATTCTAAAGTTTAGCGATTTTCTCAGTAATTACTGAAAAAGTGTATATCTTATCGAGTATTAACAGCCGCTACTAAAAATGTGATCAAACCTATCAGATAA